>JBBTKD010000068.1:0-3759 GCA_038059105.1 Actinomycetota bacterium
GCAGCCGTGCCTCCCAGTTGCGCAGGTCGGCGGTCGACTCGACGTTGTCGAGCGAGAACATGCGTTGCCGATGGATCGCCGGGGAGAACAGTCCCACCGGCGGTCCGCCCACCCGACGCGTCGGAGAGTCATCGGTGGCGAGTGAGGGATCGGCTTCCTCGATGGCTTCGAGTTCGCGATACAACGCGTCGTATTCGGCATCGGAAATCTCGGGATCATCGAGGACGTAGTACCGATGACCGTGATACCGCAGCAACTCCCTCAGTTCGGAGGCGCGTCGCGCGGTCACGCCGCCTCCGTGGTAGCGATGGTGCCACCACCCAGCACCTCGTCGTCTCGGTAGAACACCGCCGACTGGCCGGGAGCCACGGACTCCTGTGCCTCGGCGAACTCGACTCGCCAACCATCGGCTCCGGGATACAGCCGAGCCGCCACGGAACGGGACCGGTAGCGCACTTTGACGAGGACCGACGACCCGTCCGACACCGGACCGGACACGAAGCTCACGCCGGTGACGGTGCACGAGTCCACCGCCAGGTCCGAGCGACGACCCACCCGCACCGTTGCCGTCGCCGGATCGACGCCGAGTACGAACCGGGGTGCTCCGACCGCGACACCGAGACCCTTGCGCTGGCCGACCGTGAACCCGGACACACCGTCGTGTTGGCCGAGCACGGAGCCATCGACATCGACGATCTCGCCCGGTCGATCGGCTTCGCCCGAGCGTTCGCGCAGGAACGAGCGGTAGTCGCCAGCGACGAAACACAGGTCCTGGCTGTCGGGCTTGGCGGCGGTGCGCAGTCCGAGCCGCGTGGCGTGTTGGCGTACCTCGACCTTGGTGAGTCCCCCGATCGGGAACCGCACCCGCGGCAGGTCGGAGGCCGACAGCATGTGCAACACGTACGACTGGTCTTTGGTCGGATCGATACCGGCAAGCAGCGCAGGGTGACCGTCGCGCTCGCCAATGCGGGCGTAGTGGCCGGTGACGAGGACGTCGCAGCCGAGCGCGGCGACGCGATCGAGCAGCACCCCGAACCGGACTCGCCGATTGCATTCGATGCACGGGTTCGGGGTGCGTCCCTCCAGGTACCCGGCGACGAATCGATCGACGACCTGCGCGGTGAACTCCTCCACCTGATCGAGCACGTAGTGAGGCACACCGAGCCGGGCGGCGACGCGGCGGGCGTCTTCGGCGTCGGCGACCGTGCAGCATCCCGCGGTTGGCAGGCGTCCGTCTGCACCGACCCATTGCTTGAGCGTGACCCCGACAACCTCGTGCCCTGCTTCGAGCATGAGTGCTGCCGCGACGCTGCTGTCGACGCCGCCCGACATCGCAACGAGCGCCTTCATCGCAACCCCGCGATCGCACTGACGACAAGGTGTGCTGCAGCATCTCCATCCTCCGGCGTGGTGTTCCAGCCGAAGGTGAAACGGACACATTCGGCGGCATCGCTCGCCGACATCCCCATCGCGCTCAGCACATGCGAGACCTCCATCGCACCGCTGTGGCACGCCGAGCCTGCCGACGCCGCCAGGCCGAGGCCATCGAGTCGGATCAGCAGAGTCTCGGCATCGACACCCGGGACACGGAGATGGCTGTGCTGAACCAGACGATCGCCATCTCGAATCGTGATCGCAAGATCTGGAAACGCACCAGCGAGGGCGGTCTCGAATCTCCGGCGCGCCTCCGAAACATCGGCGACGAACCGCTTCCGATCGATCGCAGCCGCTTCGAGGGCTGCAACCGCACCGACGATGCCGGCGACGTTGTGCGTACCGCTACGACGCCCCAACTCTTGTCCGCCACCGTGAATCACCGGTTCGAGATCGATACCGGAGCGCAGGGCAAGGATCCCGACACCGTTCGGTCCGCCCAGTTTGTGCGCGGACACGGTGAGGAGGTCGACGTCGAGTTCGCCCAAGGTGGTTTTGCGCGACACCGCAGTCTGGACCGCGTCGCAGTGGACGAGTACACCCCTGCCTGCAACCGCGGCGGCGATCTCGGCGACGGGTTGAACCGCTCCGGTCTCGTTGTTGGCGGCCATGACGGAGATCACGGCGGTGCTAGCCGTCACGGCTGCGGCCACTCTGTCCGGATCGGCGACACCGTCGGAATCGACGGGAACGACGGTGACCGGGCAGCCCAAACGCGCCAGAAACCGTCCGGTCTCGAGCACGGCCTCGTGCTCGACTGCAGTGGTGACCACGCCACCACGCCTCCCACCGCTGAGAGCGACGCCAGCAACGCCGAGGTTGTCCGACTCGGTGCCTCCGCCGGTAAAGACGATGTCGAGGGGATGGGCGGCACCGAGGACCGCAGCGGCTCGCTCGCGGGCTTCCTCGAGGGCGTTCTTGGCGCGACGACTCACCCCGTGGACCCCGGACGGATTGCCAAATTCACCCTCCAGATACGGCGTCATGGCGACGACAGCCTCCCGGCGCATGGGTGTGGTGGCGGCGTGGTCGAGGTAGAGCATCGAACCCACAGTATGCCGAGCCATGGTGACGAGAAGGCTGCTTGAGAGAGCGCGCAGACAGGCTCGCCCTGGAATCAGGTATCGGCCCAAGATCTGGCCGATACCTGATAGAACCCGCGACCTATCTACGCGCGCTCTCAGTCCTCCGGGATTGTCCCCGCTGGCCCGACTGCTGTGTCCCGGAGAAAGTCCTCGAGAACTCCTTCATACGCCACGGGATCGAGGTTCCACGCCTCTCCGTGACCAGCCTCGGGAACGAGAACAAGCGTCGCATCGAGGGCGTCGACGACATAGCGCTCGCTCGCCGCTGCCGGATACCGCTCGTCGGCCTCGCCGTGGAAGATCAGGGTGGGGTGTGACTGGTCGGCGGCGGCGGCAACGTGGTCGAGTCCCGTCCAGTCGATCCCGAATCGAAACGCCGCGGATGCCTTGGCCCATCCGATGAGGAACCCGGGGACCTTGTCCTCGCCCAACCGCAGATCGGCGAGGGCGGCAGGATCCAGCAGCGGAGCGTCGAGCACGAGCGCCGCGATCTTGGGTCCGTACCGGATATCTGCCGCCGCAAGCAGCACCGACGATGCGCCCGTAC
Source organism: Actinomycetota bacterium (assembly GCA_038059105.1). Taxonomy (GTDB): domain Bacteria; phylum Actinomycetota; class Acidimicrobiia; order Spongiisociales; family UBA11373; genus UBA11373. The sequence continues at coordinate 3,067 of JBBTKD010000068.1, forward strand.
CCGAACCGAACAACACGACGTCCTGCGCCCCCGCCCCCAACGCGAACTCGATCGCAGCGATCACATCGTGCGACTCGGCAGGACCGAGATCGGTCCGCCCTTCGTCGATGGCTCCGTCGTCGGAACGAAGTGTGGGAATCACCACCGGAAGACCGAGCCGCTCGAACAAGGCGATCACCCTCAGTGATTCGGTGCGATCAGCACCAAAGTCGTGCGCAAAAATCACCCAGGTGTCGTCACTGCCGGTAGTGACCCATGCCGGAGCATCGCCATAGGGCCGCTCAAGGATCACTTCGGCGAACGCCACCCCGCGTGCTTCCGGATCGGGGGTGTAGACCGTCGTCTCGAAACTTGCGGTCATACCGGGAGTAATGACTCCATCGACAGTGAACAAGCGGCGCTGCACGCGACCATCGTCGACCGCCTCGACGTTGCCCAGAACTGCGCGACCAGTGGCGGTGACCAGTGCCCATCGCCCGGGAAGGATGCTCCGCTCGTCAGCGGTCACCGTGATCGTGGTGCCATCGATTGCGAGCACCGTCACCGTTGGTGAAGGCAACGGATGCACCAGCAACTCGGCGGCGATCGTCCCTGACAGCGACCAGGTCGCCACGGCGAGAGCGCCGACGACGCCGATCACCGTGATCAAGGTCGCCCGGGCAAGCCAGGTGCGAGCGCGCTTGGTCACCATGG
>JBBTKD010000069.1:0-2899 GCA_038059105.1 Actinomycetota bacterium
CCTTAGGGAGGAGTACCCGACTCCGAAGGAGTCGGGGGAGGAGGGTCTCCGCGTCTGAGGCGATCAGAGTGCTTATGTTCATGACGGTCGCGTTTCGTGTGTTCAAGAACGCGGTTAGCGTCGGGTGTGGAGACCCTCTCCGTCACCGCTGAGGACAGCGGTGCCACCTCTCCTGAGGGGCGGGGTAGGAAAACCGGAGAACTCGACTTCTCCCAACCCACGCTCGGCCTGAGCCGCGCAACCAGCACCGCCCTCGCCCCTCGCCCCTTCCGGTACCGTTCTCCCGCAATGCCCATCTCCTCCTACACCGGTACTCGCGCCGTTGCCGTTACTCCTCATCACCTCGCTACTCAGGCGGCGGTCGATGTCATGAGGGGTGGCGGCAATGCTGCTGATGCGGTGATCGCGGCGAATGCTGTTCTTGGGATGGTGCTTCCCTCGACGTGCGGGATCGGGGGCGATCTATTCGCCATCGTTCATCGCCCCGGTTGGGACAGACCCGACGTCCTCAATGCGTCGGGACGCGGTGGTTCCGGCCTCGACGCAGACCGACTTCGCTCCGCCGGGCACTCCGAGCTCCCCTACCGCGCACCGGAGACCATCACGGTTCCCGGTTGTGTCGATGGCTGGGAAGCGCTCGCAGCGCGGCACGGTTCCCTTCCGCTTACCGAGTTGCTTGCCCCGGCGATCGCTCTCGGCACCGATGGGTTCCCGGTCTCGAAGGAGTTCGCCTCGGACCTCGGTGTGATCGCACCGATGATCCAGGGTCAGAAGTCTGCGGTGGCGCTGTATCCCTCAGGCGAGGTGCCCCGTCCCGACGACCTCCTCAGGCGTGCCGACCTTGCCGCCACCCTCAGCGCAATCGCAACCGAAGGGCGCAGCGCCTTCTACGAGGGTCGCGTCGCGGAACAGATTTCCGCCGCCACCGGTGGAGTCCTCAAGCCGGACGACCTCACCGCCAACACTTCGGACTGGGTGGAGGCGATCGGCGCCACCGTGTTCGGGCTCGAAGCATGGACCGTCCCCCCGAACAGCCAGGGGTATCTCACCGTGGCCGCAGCCATGCTCCTCGAGTATCTCGACCCCCCGGCGGATCCGATGGATCCGCGCTTCCACCACGCCGTCATCGAGGCCTACCGGGCGGTGGCGTGGGAGCGGGATGACCTCGTCGCGGACTCGCGGTTCGCCCCTCTGGCACCAGAGTCACTGCTGGATCCGGAACGCATCCTCTCCCGGGTGAAGTCGATCTCGGCGGCCCGGGTGGCGCGGTGGAAGAGCCCGGGACCAGCCCCTGGCGGCACTGCGTACTTCTGTGCGATGGACGCCTCCGGGATGGCGGTGTCGTGCATCCAGTCCAACTTTGCCGGCATCGGCAGCGGCATCTCTGCAGGCGACACCGGGGTGTTCCTCCACAACCGGGGAGCGGGCTTCAACCTCATTCCCGGTCATCCGAATGAAGCCGCACCGGGAAAGCGACCTATGCACACCCTGTCACCGACGCTCTGGACGCGGGGTGGCTCACCAGCACTCATACTCGGGACGCGGGGCGGACACCAGCAACCGCAATACCTGGTGCAGATTGCGGCACTGCTGCTCATCGCCGGGCTCGACCCGGCTGCAGCCCAGGAGAGTCCGCGCTGGAGTGCGGGTCAGATCGACGGAGAAGGCTCAGCCCTCGCCGCCGAGATCCGGATGCCGGAAGCGGTCGTCATCGGCCTGCGCACCAGAGGGCACTTCGTCGACCGCGGTCCCGACCTTGCCGCCGGATGGGGTCCGGTCTCGGTCATTGCGATCGAACCCGACGGGACGCGCCGAGCCGCGGCGGATCCCCGCGTTGGCACCGCCACCGCGATCGGTGATTGACGGCCTGACCGCGCGGACATCGATTTGCTTGGGGATGCGCAGCGCTGCCTCGCGCAACTCGGCCTCGATCCTGCGGCGCGCCCGGGCGCTCCACCACGCCACGAACACGGCAAGCGACACAATCGCCGTGACGCCGATGAGACCGATCACCCAGCCCTTCGATCCTCCGGGAATGGAGCCTGACTGGTCGAAAAGACTCTGCCGCCACGCGGTGTCGAGGTCTTCGAGTTCGCCACCGAACGGGTTCGCAAGGGGGCCGGTGCCGGACACCGCAGCCACATAGTTCGCGAAGTCACCGCCACCGCCATAGGAGAATTCGGGATTCCACAGGAGATCGGTCCTCATCTGACCCGCGGTCCACGGCGTGGGCGGCCACGGCTCGGTCAGCCCGATGTTCATGCGCACGTAGAGCGTGTGGAGGTGCTCCACCGTGGTCTCGAGGCGGTTGCGATACCAACCCTTGACCTCGTCGGCGAGAGGCTCGGGATAATTTCCGTCGCTCAACTGCCACAACCAGGCGTGAATCACACCCTGCCGTCCAGCATCGAGTGCCACCCGGGTCAGATACGCCGACACCACGACCAGTCCCTCTTCACCAAACGTGGCGGTGTGGAGACGCTGCCCCTCCGGCCACCCCATCGCCTGAGCGTCCCAGGGGATCTCATCAGGGAAGATGCACGCCGTGATCCCATCGACCGGGCCGAGTTCCGCCTCCAAGAGAGCGGCAAGCCCACCGAAGTCGTCGACGAACCGCCCGAACTGGCCTTCGATGACCCCGGCCCCGTACAGCGTGAGCCGACCCGACACGGCCTCCGCGTCCCACACCGTGTCAGGGAATCTGGTGGCACAGGGATTCACCTCCTGCGCACCTGCAGACAGAGGCGTAACCAGCAGGGCGAGTACGAAGAGAGCAGCAAGGGGCCGGCGCATGGGGCGCATCGTAAGGGTGGCGTGTTTCTTGGTTGTAAGGCGGGCTGGCTCAGGGGCGAGGGGGAGGGGGGAGTCAAACCCGCCCTCTCCTATTCCTCTCCCTTAG
>JBBTKD010000070.1:0-1619 GCA_038059105.1 Actinomycetota bacterium
ATTTTCGCCGCAGTGGCTGCCGCCTCCACCTCAGCCTGTGTGGCATGAGGCCGGGCGTAGCGCAGGTTTGCCGCAATCGTGTCGTGGAAGAGATAGTTCTCCTGGGTGACCACGCCAACACTGCGAGCGATCGACTCGAACGACAGGGTGCGGACGTCGTGGTCGTCGATGAGAACCCGACCCTCTGTCGCGTCGTAAAGGCGCGGGATCAGGTACGTCACCGTCGTCTTGCCGCCGCCGCTCGGCCCGACGAGAGCGATCAGGCTGCCGGGCGCCACGTCGAAGTCCAGGTCGTCGATCGCCTTGCCTCTCCCGGCAATCGGCACGACAGGGCCGACATCCTCGCCCGAGGGAGAGCGCCATGAGAACCGCTCGACGTGCTCCAGCCCGGAAGGAACCGCCGCCCGATAGTCGAACGAAACGTGTTCGAACGTTACGCGGCCTGCCACCTCATCGAGATGCACCGCATCGTCGAGCTCGGCGACGTCGCGGGGAAGATCGAGCACTTCGAACACCCGCTCGAACGAAACGAGCGAGGTGGCGAGTTCCACCCTGGTGTTGGACAGGGCCGAAAGCGGCCCGTAGAGACCAGCGAGGTATGCGGAGAGGGCAACGATGGTCCCGATGGTGAGGTCACCGCGAATGACGAGCACGGCACCGAGCCAAAACACCAGGGCCGTACCGAGGGCGCTCACGACACCGAGCGCCATGAAGAACCATCTGCCGATGAGCGCACGGCGCACCCCGAGATCGCGCACCGATGCGGCGTGACTGGCGAATCGGCGGTCCTCGTCGCCAGTACGGCCGAAGAGCTTGACGAGGAGTGCCCCGCTCAGGTTCAGCGTCTCGTTCATCGCCGAGTTCATCCGGGCATTCGCCTGCATCTGGTCGCGGGTCACCCTGCGCAGGACGCGACCAACGCGGCGACTCGGCCAGATGAACAGCGGAAGGATTGCCACGGCAACGAGCGTGAGCCGCCACTCGAGGCTGAGCATCACGGCGATCGTCGCTACCACCGCAAGACCGTTCGAGGCGACGGACACGATGGTTCCCGTGACCGCCGACTGCGCACCAACGACGTCGTTGTTGAGACGAGACATGAGTTCGCCGGGCCGGGTGCTGGTGAAGAAGCCGAGCGACATCCGCTGCAAGTGCGCGTAGACCCCGGTGCGGAGATCGAAGATCATCCCCTCTCCCGCCTTTGACGACGCCCAGCGCTGGATGACGCCGACGACGCCGCTGACGAGCGGCACCGCCACCATCCCGATGCCGAGCAGCGTCACCCGCCCCAGGTCGCCGGCAGGAATCGCGGTGTCGAGCAGATCTCGCATGAGGAGAGGTGGCAGGAGCGAAATGAGAGTGATCACGACGATGGTGCCGATCACCACCGCAAGCGGACCGCGGTAGGGACGGGCGTATCCGAGCACGCGACGGAGCAGGGCGCGATCGACGGTCGGTCGATCCTGCTCCTCGTCGTACTGAATGTAGGACCACCAATTGCCCTGGTGGAACATGAACCATCCGCTCGAACGCCTGACGAGGGTATCGCTGCGCCGTGCCGTATCGGCCGAAGGTCAGGGAAGGGCGACGATGAGCGAGAGCGGGATCGTCGACTCGGC
>JBBTKD010000071.1:0-1007 GCA_038059105.1 Actinomycetota bacterium
CTAGAGCACCCAAGAAACTCGGTCGATTGCCCCGCAAGGGGCGATCGGCGTTTGTGGGAGGGGTCCCCGATCAAGCCCCTCCGATCACACAAACCCAACGATCGCCTTCGCAATATCGTCCGCATGCGTGAGCACCGCCTCGTGGCGTGCTCCCACCAGCTCGACGAGCGTGGAGCCCTCGATCCGTGATGCGGTGTCGTATTGCTGACCGGCGGTGATCAGCTGGTCTTCGGTTGGCACGATGCACATCGTCGGCACCGAAATCCCGGCAACGCGATCCCTCGCATCGAACCGGAGAATGGCGAAGCCGGCTTCGTAGTACAGGTCGTTGTCGCGATCGAGCAGCACCTGCCACAACCACGCAGCATGCTCGGGCGGGATTACTCCACCCCGCATCAGGTAGCGGTGAGCGATGCGGGGTAGAAGCGTCTTGTCGATCCGGCCCAGTGCACGCCCCAGAACAAAGAGCGGCACCATGTATGACCTCGGCCGCGGCATCGGATATGCGGCAGTCGCAGCGAGGACCAGCCGCGAGACGCGGCCCGGGTATCGCAGCGCCAACTCCTGTGCGGTCATCCCGCCCATCGAGTATCCGACCAGGGAAACGGAACCGAGACCGAGCACGTCGAGTACACGGGCAATGTCGTCGGCCGTGTCGGCGATTTCGAAGCGGGTCCGCATCTGATCGCTCTTGCCGTGGCTGCGCTGATCGATCAAGTAGACACGGTGGGTGGCGGCAAGGCGCGGCAGCACCCGGTGCCAGGTGGCGTGCCCGTCGTAGAGCCAGCCATGGAGGAGCACCAGGGGTGGACCGTCCTCCGGCCCCGCCTCGCGTACAAAGAACTCGTGACGACCCGACAGCACCGTGCGGCCCCGCGGCCTCGCGGGGCGTTCCTGTGGACCGCTTATGCGGGGACCAATCTCATGCCCCAAGAGACGCCACGCCAGCCACGCAAGGCCCGCGGTGAAAATCAGGCTGCGACGCTTCACCTGAATGAGGCTAGGAG
>JBBTKD010000072.1:0-6750 GCA_038059105.1 Actinomycetota bacterium
GACCCTCGACCACTCCCTCACAGCAAACCGATCCGTCATTCCTGATACGTAGTCGATTGCTGCCGTTACCTGGTCGGAGTCGGCCTGCCGGTATGTGTCCGGCACCTCGCCGGGGTGACCCACGTAATGATCGACCAATCCGCGGATGACCGCGATCGCCTCATCGCGCTGCTCGGCCGCTTCGGGACGAAGGTAGACGCGTTCGAACAGGTAGTCGCGCAGTTCATGCATCACGTCGAGTGCCTCAGCGGCCATCGTGATCGTGCCGGTACGCAGGGACTCGTCGACCACCGCCTCGATCATCGTTGCGATCCAGGCGCTTCCCGGAGTCCCGAAAACCCGCTTGGCATCGACGGGAAGGTCCTCGTAGGAGATCACCCCAGCCCGGACCGCATCGTCGACGTCGTGGGTGAGGTAAGCGATGCGGTCGGCAAACCGGCACACCATGCCTTCCGCGGTCGCAGGTGGTGGGTCGATCTTCCACGAGTGGGCGCGAATGCCATCGCTCACCTCCCAGGTCAGATTGATCGGCTCCAGCACCTCAAAGACGCGAACGCTTTGCGCGGCGTGGTGCCAGTCACCGTCGACATACGAGCCGAGTGCCTCCTCGCCGACATGACCGAACGGCGAGTGGCCAACATCATGGCCGAGGCAGATGGCCTCGGTAAGGGGCTCGTTCAGACCCAGATAGACCGCTAACGACCGCCCGATCTGGGTGACCTGCAGCGTGTGGGTGAGACGGGTGACGAAGTGATCGCCGTCGGGGTCGATAAAGACCTGGGTCTTGTGCTTCAACCGCCGAAACGCCTTGGTGTGGAGGATGCGATCGCGATCGCGCTCAAAGGCCGTCCGATGCGAATCCGGTGCCTCGGGGATCAGCCGACCCCGGCTCTGCGTCGAGCGCGCCGCTGCGGGTGCGAGTCGCTCCTGTTCCCACTGCTCCGCCTGGTTCCGGGTACGGCGAACGAACTCCCGGGTTCTCACACGATCCGTTCGCGGATCCGGGCGGACACGAAGTCGAGCGTTCCGACGACGATGGCGATTGCCAGCATCTGTACCGCCGCAGCGCGGTAAAGGAGCAGATTGATGTTCTGCTGGAGGAGGAACCCGATGCCACCACCGCCAGCGAACCCGATGATCGTGGACATGCGGACGTTGATGTCCCACCGGTAGAGCGTGAAGGCGATGTACGGCGGAACGATTTGAGGGACGACCGCGTAGATGGTGCTCTGTAGTCGCGTCGCACCGGTGGCGGTCACCGCCTCGATCGGCCCCTGCATGATGCTCTCCACCTGTTCGGAGTAGAGCTTGGCCAGCGATGCCGTCGTGTGCAGCGCCAGCGCGATCGCCCCTGCGAACGGTCCGAGCCCCACCCACACGACGAAAACAATTGCCATGATCAGGGGTTCGACCGACCGGATGACGTTGAAGACGGTCCTCGCCACGTAGTAGGCCGCCATGCCGGACGGCAGCTGGTCCCATCCGCGGGCGAAGTACACACCAACGACGCCGAGCCCTGCACCGAGGAGTGCTGGCGCCCACAGCGTGCCGCTTGCCCCGAACGCTCCGGCACCGGCATCGGCCAGCATCCCGAGTCCGATTCCGGCGAACAGTCCGGCGAGGGTGCCTGTGGTGCCGATGAGGAGCCGAACGAAGGTTCCGAGCACACCCCAACTCTCGGGGATCCACGAGCGAGCGAGATTCCCCACCACCACTCCGGCCACGAGAGAGAGAAGTGCGGCTCCGACCGTCGTTGCCCTCGCATTCGAAGTTTCGGCCAACTGGTAGAGCCACTCGACGGCGCCACCGATCATCACGGCGAGGGTCGCCACCGCGACGCCGCCGAGCACGAAGCGGGCAATGTTGGCAGTGAACGGTGACAGCTTCTGCTTGACGAGGTGTCCAGCCCGGGCTCCGAGGAACGCAAGGGCCATGCCGGTGACGATGGCAGCGATGACCGTGAGGAAGGTCGTGAGCACATCGCCGAGCACGCGGATGAAACCCCCAAGGAACTCAAGTGGACCCAGCGCGTCTTCGAGTTCGAGCCCGATCTCCAGGAGCGCTCTCCCGGCGAAGCCGATCGCAAACAGTCCGCCCAACGCAACGATCGCGCCGACACCCCACCGGCCCGCCTTCTCCCACGGTGTTGGAGGGGACTCATCCTCTGCGGGGACGGTCACGCGCATCAACCACAACAGCGCCAGCACGATGGCGAGGGCACCACCGAGGAGGATCGGAATGGACTCACCGACTCCCTCTCCCGTGTCGGTGACCCACCGTCCCACCAGTCTTCCGAGGAAGATCCCGACCGGGAGTCCGATGACGAACAACGCGACGCTTGCCAATGGGCTGCGAATCGTTCGCATGAGGTTTCTTGCCGAAAAGAAGGACAGTGGGATTGCAGCCGCAGTGCCCAGCGTGGTGGCGACGAGGGCGAGCATCAAGGTCTCGATGATCAGGCGCCACGAATCGCGTGCGGTCTCACTCCACATCCATGAACCGATGCGTTCTCGCGTGGTGAAACGAAGCCCCTGAACCTCGGTGCTGGGACGATCGGGGATCGTGAAGGTGATGGAGAACGTTCCATCGGCGCCAGCGGTAGCTGTTCGCGTGTTCAGCGTGACCCCCGACCCCGGTACGAAGGAAAGCGGGCCTTCCTCACCAGGGTCGAAATTGAAACCGCGCACCGTCACCTCGGAGTTGGGGAGGGCACACGTCGGGAACATTTCGATGTGTGGGGCTGCCGTGTCGGGAGGTGGAGGAACGAAACCTCCCGAAGGGCACGGGGTCATCACCTCGACAACGTGGAACGTGACTGTCTCTTCGTGCGTGATGATGTCGGGCCGGGCCAACCCCCGAAGGATTCGAATCAACTGGGGACGGCGCTGCTCGTCCTTGATCGGGCCGAGGTCGATGTCGGTTCGCTCGAAGGCGAACGCGTACACGACGACCGCAACGACGACCGTGAGCGTGATCGTGAGGAATCGGATGAACGGGTTCAGGCGCTGTTCTCGTTTGGCCATCAGCCCACCCGCTCGGCATCCTTGCCATAGATGCTCTTGAAGACTGCATCGTCGAGCTCGGCCGGTGCGCCCTCGAAGACGAGTTTCCCTTCATTGAGGGCGATGACGCGGTCGGCATACCGATGGACGAGGTCGAGGAAGTGAAGGCTGCACAGGACGGTGACGCCGTCCGTGTCGTTGATGTCCTCGAGGTATTGCATGATCCCGTGGGCGAGCACGGGATCGAGGGACGCGACCGGTTCGTCGGCGAGGATCATCTGTGGATCCTGCATGAGCGCCCTGGCGATCCCGACCCGCTGCTGTTGCCCGCCGGACAACTCATCGGCTCGTGAGTGAGCCTTGTCGGCAAGACCGACCCGGTCGAGCTGGGCGATCGCTTTGGCTACGTCCTTGGCCGGGAAACGGTTGATCAGGCTGAGGGCGGGGTTGACGTATCCGAGTCGTCCGGCGAGCACGTTGGTGATCACCCTTGAGCGATGGACCAGGTTGAAGTGCTGGAACACCATCCCAATTCGGCGCCTGATGCGGCGAAGGTCTTCCTGGTGGGCCTTGGTGATGTCCTGGCCGTCCCAGGTAATCGTCCCCTCGGTCGGTTCAATCAGACGGTTGATGCACCGCAAGAGCGTGGACTTTCCCGAACCGCTGAGCCCGATGACGGCCATGAACTGACCGCTGGGAACCTCGAAGGAGACGTCGTCGAGAGCAACCACCCCGCCGTCGTAGACCTTCGTGAGGTGCTCGACCTTGAGCACGAGGCGATCTCCCTGCTTGTGTGGGTGTCTTTCTAGCGGGTTGAGAAGTCCTCAGTCTTCAGTCGTCAGTCTTCAGCCAGAAAGTCCGGCGTGGCCTCTTGGGCGATTTCTTCTCTGGCTGGTGCCTGATGCCTGGTGCCTGATGCCTACCAAGAGACGCGCAACGGGGCGGGGGTTTGCTCGCCCCGCCCCGTTGCTACTCGACCAAGGTCGCGTCTTACAGGTCTTCGAGGTCGTATCCGAGTGCTGCAAGCAGCGCCCTGATCGAGTCGAATTCGGCGTCGTTGGTGTCGGCAACGTTGTCCCACGAGTAGGCATCGAAGGCGATGGCAAACGCGTCGGGATCGCCGCTGGCGAAGTCCTTGATCGCCTGGGTGATCTCGTCCTGGAGATCCGAGGGGAAATCCGGTCCATAGGCCATCAGGTCGTTCGGGATCGGATCCGACAGTGCGAGGATTCGCACCTTCTGGATCACGTCCGGCGCCTCTTCACGGAGTCCACGACGGGCGTCGCGGGGCCGCAGGCTGTCGCAGACCAGATCGGCCTCGGCGCTCAGACCGCAGGACTCGATCAACTCGGCGGGGATGTCGGCATCCTCGGAGGTGCCGTCCCACACCGTGTTGCCCTCGAGATCGATGTTCGGGCTGAAGAACACCGTGGCGAACTCGGCCTCATTGTTGTAGACGGCACGAACCGCACCGGTGTGACCGCCAGCCTCGAAGCCCGCCCCGGGGGTGATCCCCAGCGCGGCGAACATCCCGGAAGGAACCAGGAAGCCGGAGGTAGAGGTCGAGTCCGGGTAGGCCCACGTCTTGCCGTTCAAGTCGTCGAGGCTGTCGATATCGCTGTCGCGAGGAACGATCACCTCTGCCCAGTACTCCGTATAGCCGTAGCGCAGCGACTTCAAAGCCGGGGTCACCCCGCACAACTCGTTCGCCAACACATAGGCATTCGCCGGAATGAACCCGATGGTGTTGTCGGGCGAAGCACACATCGCCTCGATCGTCGCCGCATACGAAGTCGGCACCGACACCTCAAAGAAGAGGCCGGTCGCCGTGTTCAACGCCTCAGCGAGCACCGCACCACCGGCGATGATCTCCTCGGCAGAAACCGAAGGCACAAAGAGCACCTGAATCGGATTCTCCTCAGTGCCGATCGCTGCCGGAGCCATCTCCTCATAGAGGATGCTGCCTGCCGGGGCATCGAACCACTCGTCGTAGATCGCCTGGTACGTACCGTCGGCGGCCATGGCGGCCAGCGCAGTGTTCATCTGGGCGAGCAGCGCGGTGCGCGCCGGATCGACTCCGAACCCGTAGTGCTCGTTGGTGTCGATCACCTCGACGATTTCCAGGCCGGTGCGGTTGCCCACCTCGGCGACAGTGGATGGCTCGTCGTTGATGATGCCGGTCACCGAGCCGGCCTCGACCGCAGCGAAGGCGTCAGCGATCGCGGCGAACTCCCGAACCTCGACACCGAGGGGACCGAGGTTGTCGGTTGCCCATGCGGCGCCGGTGGTGCCGGTCTGAACACCGACGGAGTCGCCCTCACCGAGATCTTCGGTGCCGTCGATGAAGGGGTTCAGGTCGGTGTTGACCGTGAACGCCTGCTGTGAGTTGTAGTACGGGTCGGTGAAGTCCACCTGCTCGGCGCGTTCCGGAGTAATGGTCGTCGCCGAAGCAACGACATCGAACCGGCCGGTGGCCAGCTGGGTGAAGATCGTGTCGAAGTCGGTGTCGATCCACTCGACCGTGAGTCCGAGCCGCTCGGCGATCTCAGTGATCAAGTCTGCGTCGTAACCGATGACGTTCGCCGAGGCATCGAAGTCCTCGAATGGGGGATAGGGAATGTCCGAACCGACGGTCAGCACACCCGGTGTTTGAGTGAGGCTGGCCGCCACCGTGGTCGTGGCTGAGGTGGTGGTAGTCGCGTCATCGTCACCGCAGGCGGAGACGATGAGAGCGAGCACAAATACCAACCCCAATACCCTGCTTGCACGCATGGCAAATACTCCTGGGTTGACAAATCGCACGGCCCGGGGCCGTAATACAGCGAGCGTATCACGCTCGAGCTTCACATTTCCCGGGGAGATGCGTGATGGATGACGGACTGCGCGTGGAGGCGGGTCTGACCGCAGTGGTGATCGCGGTCACCGATGATCGGCCGCGCGTTCTGACCGTTGGTTCGTCCCCGCCCCTGCTCCCCGCTGGTGCGCTCGACCCTGGGGCCGACCGGACGCTGGAGCGAGCGCTGCGACGCTGGGTGGCTGAGACCACGGGTATCGAACTCGGCTATGTGGAGCAGTTGTACACATTCGGAGATGCCGGTCGGGCTGGGAAGGCAACGGCGCGGACGCTGGCCATCGCCTACCTCGGCCTCGTCTCCGAGGGACCTGTCACCGGAAGCGCCGCATGGTGCGACCTCTATGAGTTTCTTCCCTGGGAGGATCGCCGCAACACCGCTGTTGAACCCTGGATCTCGGCCCTGGCTCCGTGGTTGGCATCGGGCGATGCTGCGCGCCGGACGCGCCGTGAAAGGATCACCCTGCTCTTCGGTGGAGGTGAGGCGGGATGGGACGTCGAGCGTTGCCTGGAGAGATACGAGCTGCTCTTCGAGGCGGGTGCCGTTCCGGAAGGCGGAGGTGCGCGGATAGACGGCTCCCCGATGGGTCTTGACCACCGTCGGGTGCTCGCACAGGCATTGGGCAGAATTCGGGGGAAGCTCCGCTATCGCCCCGTGGTTTTCGAACTCGTTCCGCCGGAGTTCACGCTCGGTGTTCTCCAACGTGTGGTGGAGGCGCTGGCCGGCGTGCGCCTCCACACCGGAAACTTTCGGCGACTCCTTGATCGGTCCGGAGTCGTCGAAGGCATCGGGCGCTTTGACACCGCCACCGGGGGCCGACCCGCCGAGCTATTTCGATTCCGGCGCGAGGTCGTGCTCGAGCGACCCGCTCCGGGCGTCGGACTCCCCGGGATGCG
>JBBTKD010000073.1:0-1229 GCA_038059105.1 Actinomycetota bacterium
AGGGTCGTCATTCACGCTGCTCGGTCCGACCGACACCCAGATCAGCAGCACAAAGCCGGTCGTGGCGGTGTGTGCGGTGCGCACCGGTGCCGGCAAGAGCCAGACGTCTCGCCGTGTCGTCGAGGTCCTCATGGGGCTCGGACTGAAAGTTGTGGCGATCCGCCACCCGATGCCGTACGGCAACCTTCTCGCCCAGAAGGTGCAGCGTTTCGCCGAAATCGCCGATCTCGAACGCCACGACTGCACCATCGAGGAGATGGAGGAGTACGAGCCGCACATCGTGCGCGGCAACGTCATCTACTCGGGCGACGACTACGAGGCGATCGTGCGTGCTGCCGAGAGCGATCCCGACGGGTGCGACATCATCGTCTGGGATGGCGGCAACAACGACGTCGCGTTCATCAAGCCCGACATCCAGATCACGGTGGTGGATCCGCATCGCCCTGGTCACGAGCTCGGGTATTACCCGGGTGAGGTGAACTTCCGCCGCGCCGACGTGATCGTGATCAACAAGATGGATAGTGCCCCCGCCGAGGGGCTCGCCACGGTTCGGCGCAACATCGCCAAGGTGAACCCGAAGGCGATCGTGGTCGAGGCGAACTCACCACCGGTCCTCGCCGATCCCGACCTGGTTCGGGGCAAGCGGGTACTGGTGATCGAGGACGGCCCAACCCTGACCCACGGCGAGATGAAGATCGGCGCCGGTGTCGTCGCCTCGCAGCGCAACGGTGCGAAGGCCCTCGTCGATCCCCGGCCGTATCTCGTGGGGAGCCTTGTGGACACCTTCAACACCTATCCGGACATCGGAACGCTGCTTCCCGCCATGGGATACGGCGCCGACCAGATCAAGGACCTGGAGGCGACGATCAACGCCGCCGATTGCGATGTCGTGGTGATCGGCACCCCGATAGACCTTGGCCGCATTCTCGACATCGACAAACCGCACACCCGCGTCACCTACGACCTCGACGAGATCGGCAGCCCCAACCTCACCGAGGTTCTCACTCGCTTTGCCAAGGACCGCGGGATCGGCTGAGCTCGTTCAGCAGCCTTCGAGGACTGACATCTCGGTGATGGTGCCGAACTCGCTCCCGGCATCATCGATCGGATCGGTGTTTTCGATGGTGACCGATAGCGCAGAATCGCGATGACGAACCCCGTCCCGGGGATGAGTGACTACTCCCTGATTGACCCTACGGTGCCTAAAGGAGATAGCTACTCGTTGCCGA
>JBBTKD010000074.1:0-6846 GCA_038059105.1 Actinomycetota bacterium
GCGAGGTCGGCCCCTGCGGGGCCTCCGCAATGGGCAAAGGTCGGTCGCCTGCGGCAACCTCCCGCAATGGGCAATAACGCGACCAGGGTCACGCGCAGGTTATTGCCCATTGCTTATTGCCCATTGCCACTGCTCGCCGATTTGCACCTTTGCCCTACAGCGTTTCGGAGGAGGTACCGATGTTCTCCCTGTGGCTCACGATCGCGCCCCGCTCAGGGTGTTCCATCTCATCCACGACCTCGGACCCGGTGGAGCCGAGCACGTGCTGGTCGACCTGGCACGGGTTGCGAATGGCGCTGGCATCGAGATGACCGTCGTCAGCATGATGCCGACCACCGGACTCCGCTATCCGGAGATTCTGCGCAACCTCGGGGTGGGCGTGCACTCGCTCGAATTACGGGCATGGTGGGATCCCCGCGGGCCGGGTCGACTTCGCCGACTCATTGCTGACCTCCGCCCCCACCTTCTTCACTCGCATCTCAAGCACGCCGACGTCGTCGCCGGTCGCGTGGCGTCGTCGCTGAGCATTCCTCACGTGTCGACCCTGCACGTCATTGAAGACGAGGTCTCGGTCCTCGGAAGGTTGAAGCGCTGGGTCGGCGCGCGATCGCGGCGGCGCACCGCGGCGATGACGATTGCGGTGTCCGACGCCCAGCGCCAGTGGTACCTGGACATGTCGGGAGAAGACCCGGGCCGGGTCGTGACATTGCGTAACGGGGTTCCCGATCCGGGACCGACCGACCTCGCGGTGCGAGCCGCCGTTCGGCGCGAACTCGGCATAGGTCCCGAGGCAGTCGTGGCGACGATGGTTGCGGTGATGCGCCCCGGAAAGGGACACGATGTGCTCCTCGATGCGTTGCCACTGTTCCACGACGGCATCGTCGTGGTGCTGGTCGGTGATGGTGAATTGGCCGCGGAGGTGCGGGATCGTGCCCGACGCTTCGAGGGGAGGGTGATCGTCACGGGTTTCCGCGAAGACGTGCCCCGACTCCTCGCCGGGTCGGATCTGCTGATCCACCCCAGTCAGGCCGACGCCCTGCCTACTGCTGTGGTGCAGGCTGCTGCCGGCGGGCTACCAGTGGTGGCTTCGAAGGTCGGTGGGATTCCCGAGATCGTCACCGACGAGTCCGGAATCCTGATTCCTCCGGGTGATCGGGCCGGGCTAGCCCTGGCGGTCAACCGTCTTGCCGCCGACCCGGGCGCCCGCCTACTGATGGGGAAGGTGGCGCGGGAGCGATACGAGGAGCTGTTCACGTCGGCCATCTGGCTCGACGGGTTACTGCGCGTCTACGAGGTCGCGCTCCACAACAACCGTTGACTGCTTCGCTACCCTGCAGGGCGTCATTGCTTCCTCGGAGGACTTGTGGTCGCGTCCATCTATGTCATGCCCGTTCGCCCTGGGCGGAGCGACGACTTCCAGGCCTTCGTCGCCGAACTGATGGGAACGCGTCGGGTGGAATGGGCTCAGTCGCAACGGCGACGGGGAGTGAAGCGGCAAGTGGTCTTCCTCGGTAAGGACGGCAGCCGGAATCTGGCGATGGTGTATTCCGAGTCCAACGACCCGGATGGCGCGTTTCGGGCGATAGCGGCTTCTGAGGATCCGTTTGACAGGTGGCTGGCCGGAAAGATGTCCGAATTGCTCGAAGCACGGATCGCAGTCGATACCCTCGCCGACACTGCACCGAAACCCGGACCCTGGCGGGGTTGGAGGAGATGGCGATGAAGCGAGTGATAGCCCTCGTCCTAGTGCTGGGATTGATCGCCGTGGCCTGCGGCGACGATGACGGCACACCGCTGTTCACCTCGACCACGACCAACGCCTCCGGGTCCACGACCACGACGATCGGTGGGGATCTCTATCCCAGCGAAATGGTCGAGGCATACATGGATGGGTGCCGCCCGGACGGTGGCGAAGACCTGTGTCGCTGCACAATCGATCAGTACCAGGACCGCCTGACCCTCGAGGAGTTCCTCGATTACACGGCGAACACCGAAGACATTGCCACCGATCCGCTGGCGTTGGAGATCATCGACTTCTGTCTACGCACTGGCGAGAACACCACCACGACCCTCGCCGGGGGTGACTTCACACCATTCGTCAGCATCGACGAGGTCGTCGACGCCGCCCTTGCCGATCTCGACGTGTATTGGCTGGCGGCCATGCAGGAGGTTTGGGGGCTCGCCTACGAGCCGCCGATCGTGAACGGTCCCTACTTCATCTCCCAGGGCGACCAGCCGACGTGCGGCGGACCCATGGACGAGGCCGACTACCGGGGCAACGCCTTCTACTGCGGGGTCGACGACACAGTGCAGTGGGACCAGGAAGAGTTGATGGCGCCGCTGTTCGAAGAGTTCGGTGACTTCACGATTGCCCTCGTACTCTCACACGAGTGGGGGCACGCCATCCAGGCGCGATACGGATTCGACGACTTCAACAGTCCCACCATCGTCTCCGAGTTGCAGGCCGATTGCTTTGCCGGATCATGGACGGGCCACGTCTCACGTGGGGAGAGCGACATATTCCGACTCGCTCCAGGGGATCTCGAAGAGGCCATGGCCGGATTCCTGCTCATCGGCGACTCGCTCGGGTCTGCCCCCGACGGTCCCAATGCTCATGGCGGTTCCTTCGATCGCCTGAGTGCGTTCTTTGACGGTTTCAACAACGAGGCAGGAAAGTGCGCGACGTATGAGGCGGATCCACCGACGATCATCTTCATCCCGCTCATTGAGACCGATGATCCGATCGAGGGTGGAGATCTCCCGTTGGACGAGGCGGCTCCGATCCTCATCGATGCCCTCGAGGTGTTCTGGAGCATCGTGTACCCGGAGGCGTTCGGCGCACCATGGGTGCCGGTTTCGGCAGCGATTCCCTACGACCCGGCGAGTCCCGACGTGCCAGCGTGCGGCGGGTTCACCGGTGAGCCCGGGTTCTACGAGAACAACGCCTTCTATTGCGCCGCCGAAGACTTCGTCGCCTGGGACAACGTCGGATTGTTCCCCAGCCTCTACACCGACATCGGAGACTTTGCCATCGGCCTCGTGCTCGCCGACGAGTGGGGCCGTGCGGTTCAGACTCGGGCCGGTCTCACTACCGAGGGGGAGGATGCCCAGTTGCAGGTCGACTGCATGGCCGGGGTGTGGACCGCCGCTCTGACCCGCCCCGAGGAGGACAACCCGATGGGATTGTTCCTCTCGGCGGGTGACCTCGAGGAGGGCATCGCCGGGTTCCTGGCGCTTTCCGGAACCCCCGGCGTGGAGGGTGAGGCTTCTGCATTCAACCGGTTCGAAGCGTTCAAGAACGGATTCTTCGACGGGATCTCGGTGTGTGGAGTCCTTCCGTGAGATCAACGCTTTAGAGTCGCCTGGTCGTGAGACGACGACCTTCGATCGCAGAGAGTCTGAGACATCCCCTCTACCGCGTCTATGAGGAGCGGCTTCTCCGCGGCCTCGATCGCTCTCTGCTACCCCACCACATTGGCGTGATCCTCGATGGTCATCGCCGCTACGCCCGGCAGACCGGACTCACCGACTACGCCGACTCGTATCGCGCCGGGATGGACAAACTCGTCGAGTTCCTCGGCTGGTGCCGCGACCTCGAGGTGCCTGCTCTCACGTGTTGGTTGCTGTCTCGGGAGAACCTGGAGCGTCCGGCGAGCGAACTCGAGCCGTACTTCGAAGTGCTCGCCGATCTCTTTGAACGACTTCCGGACACCCGCGGCGGTGAGGGCCTTCGCTTTGGGGTAATCGGCAGTCTCGACCTGCTTCCCGATCACCTCCGCGAGGCGGCGGGTCGCCTGGCGCGTCACTCGGGTAAGGGAGACCGTCGCCTCAACATTGCATTGGCGTACGGGGGACGCCAGGAGATCGTCGACGCGGTCAGGGACCTCGTCGGGAAACTGGCGGCAGAGGGGGTGGCCGCCACTGAGATGGCCGACACGATCGAGGCGGCCTCGATTGCGCGACATCTCTACACCGCCGACGTCCCCGACCCCGACCTGGTGATCCGCACCAGCGGCGAGTCGCGACTGTCAGGCTTTCTGCTGTGGCAGGCGGCCTACGCCGAGTACTCGTTCGTGGACGTCCATTGGCCCGGCTTTCGCAGGGTCGACTTCCTCCGAGCCCTGCGCGACTTCACGAGGAGAGAGCGAAGGTTCGGGAAGTAGGAGGCCGCCAGCGGCGACCTCTCGCAATGGGAGCACCTGTTGCTGGCCTCCTCCATGATGATCGCCCTCGGAGCGATCGTGGTCGCCGACGGCCGGACGCGGGAGAAGAAGTTCGACTTGGCGGTGTGGAGGATCAATCGGTAGGTTCGGGCGCGCGACGACCTCGGGGTGCCGTGGCAATGAGCAATGGGCAATGGGCAACGCCCGGACCTCCACTGTCGCGTTATTGCCCATTGCGGAGGTCGCCGCAGGCGACCGACTTTGCCCATTGCCCTCACGTCGTGATGACTCGCATACCCCGACCGGTACTCTTTCCTCGTGAACCTCTCCGTCGGCCACTCCTCTTGGCGGTTGATGCTGTTTCTCTTGCTCGCCGTGATGGCCATGCTTCTGTCGGTCGACATGCTCGTGTCGCACAAGTGGGTGCCGGCACCAGCCACATATGACGCCGTCATCGGCTCGACGGTGGATGAGAACGGCAACACCGTGGACGTCACGAAGCCGGTCCTGACCGTCGACGGCAAGGCGCAGCGTCGTCGCGATCTTGCTTTTGGCGGCACACTGTTGTTTGCCGGGCTGGCGACCATGGCCTATTCGGTGAATGGTCTCCTGCGGCCGCGGTCGGTGCTGCGCGCTACGGACGATGGAATCTCGGTGCGGGTCGACGGCCCCGGTCGCCCCCCGCGGCTTCTGCCGTGGGAGTCGATCGTCGAGGTGCGGTCAGGTGTTCGCGATGACGAGGGCGCCGAGATGCCGGTGCTCTCGATCCATCTCGACGACCCGGCGATGGTGCCACTCGATCCTGCAGGCGGCGTATCCGATCCACCCTGGCTGCATTTGTGGGCCGACGACTGGGACCATCCCGCCCATCAGATCGCTCCGCTGCTCGATCACCGAGTCCGTTGTCCGGCCGCGGACCCATCGTGATGTTGGTCGGCGCCCACGTATCGTCGGAGGATCCTCTCGCGGAGGCGGACGCGCGCAATGCCGACCTCGTCCAGGTGTTTCTCTCCGCGCCCCAGTCGTGGAAGGCGCCCCTGCCGCGAGATGACGCCGCGCAGCTCCAGGCGGCGGGAATTCCGATCTATGTGCACTCGCCCTACCTGATCAACGTCGGTTCGCCGAACAACCGGATCCGCATCCCGAGTCGCAAGATCCTTGCCGACACCCTTGCCGCGGCGGAGGCCGTCGGAGCGGCCGGCGTCATCGTGCATGGCGGCCACATCGGCGATGACGAAGACCTCGCAGTCGGTCACGAACGGTGGCGCAAGGCGCTCGAGTCGGTCGATCTCGTCGTGCCAGTCCTTCTCGAGAACACCGCCGGAGGGGGCAATGCCATCCTCCGCGAGTGCGACAACTACGGTCCGCTATGGGAGGCGATCGGAGCGTTCCGGGTTGGCGTGGTGGTCGACACGTGTCACGCCTGGGCTTCCGGCGAGGACATGGCGACTTTGATCGACCGGGTGCGCGCCGCCACCGGCCGCATCGATCTGGTGCACTGCAACGACTCGCGCGATCCACAGGGGAGCAGCCGCGATCGCCACGCCAACCTCGGTGCAGGTGAAATCCCCGAGGACGTGCTTGCCGCGGTGGTGCGGAGTGCGGGGAGTCCGATCGTGGTGGAAACTCCCGGGGAGGCGTCAGAACACGCCGCCGACATCGCGTGGGTAAAGGAGCGGATCTAGGAGGAGGTTGCCGGTTACCGGTTTGGCGGTCGCCGGTCGCCCGTCTCCCGTTAACCCACAAGGACAGACGCGTCCGGCAGCGATCCCCAGTTATTGCCCATTGCCAATTGCTCATTGCCGTCTTTGGCCTCGAAACCGTTGAAAAGCGCGAAAACCAAGCCTCCCCAAGTTTGACAACCGCTATATCGACCCGATATAACGACGGTCACATGCTCGATATGGCAATCCTCGGTTTGGTCCGCGAGGGCCCCATGCACGGATACGAGTTGAAACAACGACTCGTCGACCTGGGGTTCTGGCGGATCTCGTTCGGTTCCGTCTACCCGGCGTTGCGGCGTCTGGAGCGAGCCGAATTCATCGAGGTGAGTCCTGGGTCGGGCCGTCGTAAGGAGTACCGGATCACCGCCGAGGGCAAGGAGCACTTTCAGCAGATCCTGGAAGACGAGGCCTCCGAGGTCGAGAACACCAGCGCCTTCCGCGTCCGGCTCGCCTTCTTCAAGTACATGAATCCGGAGACCCGGATCGAATTCCTCGAGCGCCGCAAGACGGTGCTCCGGGAAAGGATCGCCTCTGCGCGCACGTCGTTGCGCCGCACGGCAGATCGTGTGGACCGGTACACGCATTCGCTGATGGAGCACGGGGTTCGCTCCGCCGAGGCCGACGTGGTCTGGCTGGATGAGCTCATCGCCTCCGAGCGGACCAATGACGAGGGGCAAGACGCCCCGGAAAAGTTCTGATCGAGTGAGAGGACAAACAATGGGCAAGGTCAAGGTGGCAATCGCCGGAGTCGGCAACTGCGCCAATTCGTTGATCCAGGGCGTGACGTATTACGCCGACGCCGACGCGAACGCTCGAGTGCCGGGTCTGATGCACGTCGAGCTCGGCGGGTATCACATCCGCGACATCGAGTTCGTCGCCGCCTTCGACGTCGACGCCGCCAAGGTGGGCATCGATCTCTCCAAGGCGATGTGGGCGAGCATGAACGACACCTACCGGTT
>JBBTKD010000075.1:0-20425 GCA_038059105.1 Actinomycetota bacterium
AGGCAGTGTGGGTCAGCAGCCCAACGTTCCGCTCAGCATCGAGAACCTTCCGCGATCCACCGGTCATCCCGGGGTGCCGCAGCGCTGGTCGCCCGATCGTCCCGGTGACATGCGCACGCCGGGTGACGTTCCCCGCGGCGGGGCGTTCGGGAATCCCGGACCGGACACCGGCTACGCCCTGCGTCTCCTCCGAGGTCGCCTACTCCCTGGCGGAGAAGGTCTCCGCAGCGACGTCGAAGCGGCGTTGGCAGCGGTGATGGCGGCGCGCGGCTCGGCACTGGGCCGGGCTCCGGTCGCCGCCGATATCGACGCAGCCATCATCCTGCTCGAGCTCGACGACGCTTCGGCTCCTCGCCTTGCCGGTATCGGTCATGATCACGCCCGGTTGCGCGGGCTCGTCGCAGCGATCCCGGCGCATCGCATAGGCTTGTCCCGCAGCGAGTTGCGCCGGTGAAGATCGTTCGCATTCGACTTCCGGGAGACGAGATCGCCTATGGCGTCGTCGAAGCAGAGGGGATTCGAGTTCATCAGGGGACGCCATTCGTCGCCTGGGAGCCGACCGAGACAGTGGTGCCGTTCGACGTCGTCCAGCTGCTCGCTCCCGTATTCCCGACCAAGGTCGTCTGCGTGGGTCGCAACTACGTGGACCATGCCGCCGAGCGGGGCGAGAGCGTGCCAGACGAACCGGTCATCTTCCTGAAGCCCGCAACCGCGGTGATCGGACCCGGTGCGCCGATCATCATCCCCTCCGAGGCACGAGAGGTGCACCACGAGGCTGAATTGGCGATTGTGGTCGGCACCGTCAGCCGCCGGGTCGCCGCCGAGGACGCCAGCCGTCACATCATCGGTTACACCGCTGCGAACGACGTCAGCGCACGCGATTTGCAGAAGAAGGACGGACAGTGGACCAGGGCGAAGGGCTTCGATACCTTTTGTCCGCTCGGACCCGCCATCGAGACCGAGGTCGATCCGATAGGCCTCCGCATCACCTGCTCGGTGAACGACGAGTTGCGGCAGGATGCGTCCACCGACGACATGGTGTTCGGTGTCGCCGAGATCTTCGCTTTCGTCACACGAGTGATGACCTTGCTCCCCGGTGACGTCATCCTCACGGGAACTCCGGCAGGTGTCGGTCCGATTCGACCGGGCGATCGTGTCGAGGTCGAGATCGAACGCATCGGGACACTGATCAATCCCGTGGCGGCCGGATCGTGACCGTACGGGTGCGCTTTGCGCCTTCGCCCACCGGGTACCTCCACGTCGGTGGGGGACGCACCGCTCTCTACAACTGGCTGTTCGCCCGGCATCAGGGCGGAACATTCGTGCTGCGCTCGGACGACACCGACACGGAGCGCAACACCCCCGAGTTCCAGGCGGACATCCTCGAGAGCCTCACATGGCTCGGCATCGACTGGGACGAGGGCATCGAGTCCGGCGGCCCGCACGGATCGTACCGACAGAGCAATCGGTTCCCCCGATACCGCGAGGTTGCAGAGACCCTGGTGGCTGGGGGGTCGGCGTACTACGACGGCGCCACGCCCGAGCAACTCGAAGCGATGCGAACCGAGGCAGAGAAGGCTGGAGCCTCGCCGGTGTACGACGGCCGGTTTCGCCTGTCCGCTGCCGAGGCGGCGGCACGCACCTCTGCAGGCAACCCTCCGCCGGTACGTTTCGCCGTCCCCAGGCCGGGGGAGACTCGATTCGTCGACGTTGTGCGCGGCGAGATCGTCTTCTCCCATGACAACGTCGATGACTTTGTCATGTTGCGCGGCGATGGCTCACCCACGTATCACCTCGCATCCACCGTCGACGACGTCGACTACCACATCACCCATGTGATCCGTGGTGAGGACATCCTTCCCTCCACCCCCAAGCACATCCTCATCACCGAGGCGATGGGAGGCGAACGCACTGAGTACGCCCACCTGTCGCTGCTCAACGGTCCCGATGGCAAGAAACTCTCAAAGCGTCACGGAGACACCGCGTTGCGTGCATACCGCGACGCCGGGTTCTTGCCGACCGCCGTTCGTAACTTTCTGGTGATCCTCGGATGGTCTCCGGGTGACGACGAGGAGATCGTGTCGATCGAGGAGATGATCGAGCGTTTCGACCTCGGGTCGGTGTCGCGCAACCCTGCGGTCTTCGACGTCACCAAACTCGAATGGATGAACGGCCACTACCTGCGGGCGATGCCGCCAGTCGAGTTCACCGCGATGGCCTTGCCGATCGTCGAGAGTGATCTTGGTCGCACCCTCACGAGCGATGAGCGCCAAGCCTTCGGCGCGGTTGCACCCCTCGTCCAGGAACGGGCGAAACGGCTGACCGAGATCACCCCGCAGGTGAGGTTCCTCATCGGCGATGAGGTCACCTACGAAGCGGCGTCATGGGACAAGGTGATGAAGACTGCCGAGGCCACTACCGCCCTCGACGGAGCGTCTGCCGCACTCGAAGCGGTCGACGACTGGTCGGTCGCCGCGATAGAGACGGCGCTGCGCGGCATGCTGGAGCGGACAAGCCTCTCCGCGGGCAAGGGTCTGCAGCCGGTCAGAGTGGCCATCACCGGATCAACTGTCAGCCCACCACTGTTCGAGTCACTCGCCGCCCTGGGAAAGAAGCGAACGCTGCAAAGGATCAGTGGGGCGCGCCTGAGGAGAGATATCAGATAACAGATGTCAGATCTCAGGAATCCGGGAATCCGGATCTGGTGTTTCAGATCTGAATACCGAATTCTGACTATTCCGCCCATCGCTACCATTCACCGGCCCTTCGGGGGTGGTGTAATTGGCAACACAGCGGGTTCTGGTCCCGTAATTGAGGGTTCAAGTCCTTCCCCCCGAGCGAAGGCGGTCTGACCGCCCTCGGCCCCGTCGTCTAGCGGCCTAGGACGCTGGCCTCTCAAGCCAGTAACGCCAGTTCGAATCTGGTCGGGGCTACGTTGCAAGACCCGGGTGGGGCCCCAACTCCACCCTCCTCCCGAGCGTGGGGTCCTTGCCCCACGCCGGTCCGTTTTCCTAGACCCGGGTGGGGCCCGAACCCCACCCTCCTCCCGAGCGTGGGGTCCTTGCTCCACGCCGGTCCGTTTTCCCAGACCCGGGTGGGGCCCGAACTCCACCCTCCTCCCGAGCGTGGGGTCCTTGCCCCACGCCGGTCCGTGGATGGCGATGTCAGATTTCAGGGACCAGATGTCAGATGTCAGGCTCCGGACTTCCTGAGACCTGATATCTGAGATCTTTTCTTCACGCCTTTCCGTAGACGGGGATTGCGGCGCCGTTGATCACCGAGGAGGCTGGCGAAGCCAGAAAATCGATCACCGTGGCGATCTGTTGCGGTGTCGGCCAGTCGACGTAGTTGGCGAACGGCACCACCTCGCGGAAGGCTGGGGTGTCGATGAGGGACGGGAGGACGACGTTGGCGGTGACCTCGGAGTCAGTCACTTCTTCGGCGATCGTGCGGGCCAGCGCGATCACGCCCGCCTTCGCCACGTTGTACATCGCCTGGCCACCCGGAGGCTCGACGGCGGCGCGGCTGCCGATCATCACGATGCGGCCCCACTCGGCCTCTCTCAGGTAGGGAAGCGCGGCTCGAGAGGCGTTGAAGGCAGTCCGAAGATTCAGGTCGATCATTCGGTCAAAACGCACGTCATCGGTCTCTGCGACGTCGCGGCCGCCGGACCATCCTCCGATGAGACAGGCCACGACATTGACTCCGCCGAAACGGTTCGCCGTCTCTTTGACGAAGGAGTTGACGGCACCTCCGTCGGTGCAATCGATCCGCTTCAGCAGGAGGCGTTCCTCGGGCAGGCCGAGCATCTCTTCGACCTCGTCTGCTTCTCCCGGGACGAGGTAGGTGATGGCGAGACGATGGCCGCGAGCAGCGAAGCGCTTTGCCACCTCGCGCCCCAACCCGCCGGTGCCACCCGTGATGATGCTGACGGCGTCTTCCACTACGGCTCCTTATTTCCAGACCCGGGTCGGGCCACAACCCCACGCTGGAGAATGCTACCGGTGACGCCGGTCTCGTTTCCGTCCGCTCACACCGTGGGGTATGGGGTGAAAACGATCCCGGTGCCGTCGAGAGCACTGATCATCTGGGCGGCGGTGAGCGCGCCGTCCATCGTGCACGCGCCCCGTGTCGTGACCTCACCCGTCACGACGAGATGAGCGAGTGCGGTTGCCGGGAACGCGGTGGTTCTGGCCAGCGCCGAGAACCGGCCGTCATGGATGTCTTCCACCTGGTACCCCACGGTGCGGGTCGTCCCGTTGCGCACCGCCTTTGCCCACACCCGCACCAACACGAGATCGGCTGCTCCCGATGGCAGGTGGCGTCGCAGTGCCTCCAGCAGCACCGTGCGGGGAGCGATACCCGAATCGGGCTGCGGTGACTCGTCGAACAGGCCGACTTCGAGCATGGCACGGAAGATCACCCCGTGTCCCGGAAAACGGAGTGTCTTGTAGTCGAGATTTTGGACTCGTCCCTCCCAGCGCCGGGGGAGCGATGACGAACCGCCCGCCGTCGTAAATGCCTCGAGCGGTCCCCAGTGTGCCCATTCGACGACCTCGGTTTCGAGGAGGGGCTCGACCGTCGCGTACTTCCCATCGACGAGAACCTCACACGGTTCCGCGTATTCGTTGATGAGGCCGGCGGGGTTGAAGGCCAGCTGGTACCCGAGCGCACCCGTTGGCACCGCGGGGAGGGCGCCGACGCGGAGGCGCACCTCGTCGATCGGGCCATCGCCCAATGCGTCGAATGCTCCGACGGCAAGGACGTCCGCCATGCCCGGCGCCAGTCCACAGTCGGGGACGACCGCCACACCAGCGTTGCGAGCGGATTCGTCGAGGAGCAACTGGCGCCCGACCATCGTCGGATTGCCCCCGAAGTCGAAGTAGTGCGTTGCGGTGGCAACGGCAGCCGTCGCCACCTGCATGCCGAGCGCATAGGGCACCGCCGAGACGACGGCGTCTTTGCCATCGAGCAGTCGTCGGACGGCGGTGTCATCGGTGGCGTCGAGGGTGACGGCGGCCGCACCCGCAATTCGGCCTGCGGTTGTCGCGGCCTCTGCCCTGGTGTCTGCCACCACCACGGTATGGCCACGGCGGGTGAGGTCCCACGCTGCGGCGGTGCCGACGATTCCCGAACCGAAGACGGCGATCGTGCTCATCTGGTCAGGATAGGAAGACGTCGAGCCAGGCTCCCGCGGGATGATGCCGTACCGCGTGGAGATCGGCGGGGGTGTCCAGCTCGACGGCGAGCCCGGTGCGGATCAACACGAGGGGTGCGGCCCCTGCTGCGGCAGCGATGTGCCTGACGAACGAACCGGGCCCATAGGCGAATGCGAAATGTCCGGTGCCTGCGATGAGGTTGGTGCCGCCGTCGCGTGACGGTGCGAGCACGGTCGTCCCACTTGCCACTCGCGTGGCGACACCCTCGAGGTCGGCAGGTGAGAGCAGAGGGAGATCACCGTGCACCAGCGCCCACGGGTCGCTCCCGGCGTGGGCGATGGCGGCACTCGCGGCGGCATCGAGTCCACCACCTGGGTCGGGGATAAGGTCGATCGCGTTCGCCGTGCACCACGCCATCACGTCGGCTGAAGCCGACACGACCGCAACCGACCAGCCCGCTCCGGAGCAGGCGGAGGCGACCCGTTCGGCGACCGCCGCGGCGAGACGCGCCCTACCGGCGGGGGACAGTGAATCAGCAAGTCGGGTCTTGGCTGAACCGAAGCCTCTGAGCGGGATGGCGGCGAGCACGATGCGAGAGTAGGGAGGGCCGGTATCGTGCCGCCCGATGCCGCGCAAGACCAAGATCATCGCAACCCTCGGACCGGCCAGTTCAACGGCCGAGGTGATCGGGGCGATGGTGCGGGCCGGCCTCGACGTGGCGCGGCTCAACTTCAGCCACGGCGACCACGATTCCCACCGTCGGATGATTTCGCTGGTCCGTGACGCCGCCAAGGAACATGGCCGGGCGGTAGCGATTCTTCAGGACATCCAGGGTCCGCGCATTCGGGTGGGCACCTTTCCCGGGGGTGCCACGGAACTGATCCCGGGGAGCGAGGTGAGGTTGCTCCCGGGACCCGGTGAAGGTGATGCCGGTCGGATCTTCGTGCAGCACCTTGATGTCATTCGCCTCAAAGCGGGTGACCGGGTGCTGTGCGCCGATGGCATGGTCGTGCTGACGGTCCGTGAACTCGATGGTGGCACTGTTGTTGCCGACGTCGTCACCGGCGGGAGGCTCGCCGACAACAAAGGGGTGGCGCTTCCCGGTGTGGAGGTCGGCCTGCCCGCTGTGACCCCGAAGGACGAAGCCGATCTCGCCTTCGGGCGCAAGGCAGGCGTCGATCTCGTCGCTGCCTCGTTCGTCACCAGTGGCGCCGACATCCGGATGGTGCGCAACGTTGCCGGCGACGTTCCGGTCATCGCCAAGATCGAACGCGCCGAGGCCTATGCCAACCTCGGCGACATTCTCGACGAGGCAGACGGAGCAATGGTCGCCCGCGGTGATCTCGGAGTGGAACTCGGGTTCGAGCCGCTCCCCAGGGTGCAAAAGGAGATCATCGCTCGCACCCACGATGCTGGAGGGATCTCAATCACGGCCACGGAGATGCTCGAGTCGATGACATCGTCACCCCGGCCGACACGGGCAGAAGTGACCGACGTCGCCAACGCAGTGCTCGATGGTTCGGACGCCGTCATGCTCTCCGCGGAGACCGCCGTCGGGAAATACCCCGTGCGCACCGTCGAGGTGATGGGAGGGATCTGCTCCGAAGCGGAACGCACGCCGGGCTATCCCGCCCGCGTGACCGCAGGGTTCCTTGCGGACGACATCCCGTTTCCCACGGCGATCGCACAGGCTGCTGCCGACACCGCCAACACGCTGCGGTTGGGCACGGTCGTCGCGTTCACCGAGAGCGGCAACACTGCTCGTCTCGTGTCGCGTTATCGGCCGAACTCGCGCATCGTGGCGTTTACGCCGAGTGCCGACACCTATCACCGGCTGGCGATCGTGTGGGGTGTTACCCCGCTGCTCTTCCCGCGGTACGCCTCGACCGACGAGATGATCTCCCGGTCGGAGCGGGTCCTGCTCGACAAGGGTCTCGTCGCTCCCGGCGAGTGGGTGGCGATGATCGCGGGGATCCCACCCAACCAGCAGGCCTCGACGAACCTCCTGAAGCTTCATGTCGTCGAGGGGTGAGTAGCGCGCACAGATAGGTCGCTGGTCTCATCAGTTGTCGGCCCACTTCGGGCTCCGACAACTGATCCCGGGGCGAGCCTGTCTGGGGCGCGCTCTAGAGTGCCGACCGCCAGTCGCGCACTGTTTTGGAGGTCCGATGGGTCAGCACATCACCATTGCGGCGACGAGCGTCATCGGCGACGTCGCGGTCTTCGACACCGATCGCAGCCTGAGCGGACAGGACGGCATTGGATTCACCTCGGCGGACGAGGCCACCGCCACCGACACGTTTCCCGGCCGGCTCGCGGCCCGGTTGTTCGCCGCTGATCCCGCGCTGTCTCATGTGTTCGTCGCATCGAGCCAGGCGGTTCTGCGTCGCAAGGGATCGTGGGATTCGGCCGCGCTCTCGGCTGCCAGTGACGTGCTGTCGAGTTTCTTCGTCCACTATTCCTGATCCGACGGTTGACGGTTGACGGTCGACCGTCGGGCTCAGCCCGGCGTCTTAAGGAACCAGCACTCCAAGGCGGACGGTCACGATCCCGCCTATCGCAACCCACGTTCCGGGACCGGGGTCATGTGCTCGGACCGTTCCGACGAGTTCTTGTTGATTGACGGGGTACGGTTCGCCCTCGGCATAGACGAGTCCGATCGATTCGATTGCCGCCTCGGCTTGTCCGGCCGTCATCCCCCCGAGGTTGCCCGGCACCTGCACCGGACACGGAATGGGGTCGTACTGCGGGTGGTCTTCGGGCAACTCGCACGGGTGGATAGCGATGCGGATCGGGAACGCGTCGTAGATCCACGTCCACTTCTGCGTCTTCTTCGTGCCGTCCGGGTAGGTGATGATGCGCGTCACGTCCGCGGTGAACCCCGGGGTTCCATCGTCGCGCAACTCCTGAGTTCCTGGATTGAGCGCCGGATCGGGATCGAAGTACTCGGTCGGATCGGTGAAGTTCCGTCGCTCTGACGTGATCCCCTCGACAATGATCCCGCCTGTGTCGCCGAAGATCTTCACCGTGATCGACGAATCGGTGTACTCGGTCTTGATGTAGATCGCGTTTGGAGTGTCGTTGCGGAACTGCAGGTCCGGGGTGGGGTAGCCGAGCGTTGCCTCGCGCACCATCGGGTACCGGGTGAAGTAGAGCGTGTGCGGGGTATGGCGCACGTCTTCGAGACCCGTCCACCAAATCGCGTTGTACAGCGTGGTGGTGAACTGGCTCACCCCGCCGCCGATGTTTGCGGGGTGGTCGCAGCAGTACACGATCTGGCCGACCACGGCGCCGGCTGGTCGGTAGCCATCTTCGACGGTGCGCTTCCCGACATACTCGTTGAGTGAGAAGACCTGGTCCGGCATCACGATCGCGCCATTCACCTCGTCGGCCATGCGATGGATGTTGTTGATGCGGTTCAGATTCTTGAAGTCACCGCAGCAGGAATAGAAGGTCGTGGCGGTGTAGAGGAGCGTGCGGATCCCCAATCCTTCAGCATCGGCGGTGGTGAATTCAGGCGGCGCACCGTCACGGACGGGGAGTGGCGCGGTCCGGGTGACCGATCGTGCGGCACTCATCACGGCCGCAGGGAGGAGGCCGTCGTCCACGCGGACCCCATTCGATCCGGGGAGGATGATGGGGACGTCGTCGGGCCGGATCACCACCCGCGCGTCGATGGGTGCGGTCTCGATGTGATCACGGATCGGATTGAGGAACTGCACGATCGGACCGATCTGGAAGAAGAGCTCGAACGCCGGCACACCATCGGCGTCGGTGACGATTCGGCTCGAGATCGACTGGCGGAGAATGTCCGTCGGAATCTCGAGGCTGATCTGCGGCAGGATCTTGGCGAGTGTGATCGGCTCGTCGATCAGGTCCTCGGCCCGGTTCACTGCTTGGTCGATATCGGCGTCGGTCATGGTGGGCGTCCGAAATTCGGTGATCGCCACGACGGGGTTGCGATCGCCCAGCACCTCTGCCTCGATGAGGTCGGCGGTGGCCTCGAAGTCGAGACCCGTCCCCTCCTTCGGATAGATCGGCACGACATCGGCGCCCTGGATCGTCATCCCTCCCTCGAGCGGGGGATCGACGATCGCTTGCGACTCCCAGAGCGTCAGCAGGCCGAGGAGGGCGTCGCGGTTGTAGGTTCCCTGGACCTGAAGCTCGCGGGCCTCTCCGCCGGTGAGGTGTCCCAGCCACCACTTCATCTCCGACAGGAAGCCGCCGCTCCGTCCCTGGCTCAATGCATCGTCGACGAGGGTCTGCTCGTCGAGATCGAAGCCAATGTCCGAAGGGAGAAGGGTGAATTCGGAACCCTCGATCGTGACGAGGATGGGCTCGGCTCCGAGGGCGGCCTCGACCGACTTGACCGCGGCGACCGCTTCTGACTCGTCGAGACCGCCGAGTTCCACACCGCCGATGGCGATTCGCGCCAGAACCTCACCGCCGTCGGCGGCGCGGTCCATGGCGAACACGACACCGATCCATCCCCACAACACGATGGGGACGGCGGCGGCGATGATCGAGATACGAACCGCACGTGGCATGGATCATCCGGGGGAGACGGGACGGGGAGTGTACCGCCAGGGGTGTCTTATCAGGCACACCCGAAGTGGTCTCGGTGCCGCCATGCCGGTTTGTGACATGGTCTGCGGATACCATCGACTGCGTGACACGGATCGGCCTCGTCGACTTCCCCGATGTGCCGCCTGGAGACGATGTCGTTCTCTCGGCGACGACCTTCGTCGCCTACGAGAGATGCCCTGAGCAGGCCGCTGGCCGTCTGCGCGGCGTATATGGACCGGAGTCGCGTGTCTCCTTTGTGGGTGGGCTCGCCCATCGCGTGTTTGCCCGTCACCTCT
This sequence comes from Actinomycetota bacterium, assembly GCA_038059105.1. Classification (GTDB taxonomy): domain Bacteria; phylum Actinomycetota; class Acidimicrobiia; order Spongiisociales; family UBA11373; genus UBA11373. Next base: position 10,022 of record JBBTKD010000075.1, read on the forward strand.
CCGCGGGACCCATCGACGCCGACGGTCTCAACGCAGCATGTCGCGAGGAGATCGGCAGCGGCATGAACATGAAGCTGTCTGGTCTCGGACTCAAGCCAAGTCAACTCAACGCCGTCATCGAGGAGGTCGGCGGGCTGTATGAGCGCTTCAAGCAGTTGGGGATGGACGGCTGCGTCGGTGCGGAGGTGATGCTCGAGGTCGAGCCTTCGGCCGGGGTGACCCTCCGTGGTTCAATCGATGCTGTGTTCGACGATGGCGAGGCCGGTACCCGCCTCGTCGACTGGAAGACGGCGGGACTCGGGGATCCGGGACCCCAGCTCTCCTTCTATTCGCTCCTTTGGGCGATGCAGCGCGGAGAGATCCCGGGGAGAGTGGAGGCGGTGTCCGTGGGTTCGGGGGAGCGCACCGACGAAGTGCCCACCGCGGCGGGCGTGCAGGCAACCGCGCTGCGGGTGGCACGAGTCGTCACCGAACTCCGCACGAACTGGAGCGAGGGCGGTTCATTCGAGCGGGTGGCCGGACCGTGGTGCCGCTGGTGTCCTCTCCTCGACGAGTGTTCCGAGGGCCAGGCGGCGCGAGCGATCTTCGAGAGCGCGCGCCGATAGGAGAGCGGGTTCGATCAGGTTTCGGCCAGATCGTTGGCCGAAACCTGATTCCAGGGCGAGCCTGTCGGCGCGCGCTCCAGCCGTAGGGAGGGCGCTCTCAGCTGGCGTTGGTGGTGAATGCGAACGGATCGGCGGGCAGCGTGTCGCTGGCCGGAGGCAGGATCACCGTCGAGGTGCCCGCGCCTCCACCGGTGAGGAGGCGCCCCAGCGCGGCAACGACCTCGCCGTCGAACTGGGTGCCTGCACATCTCTGCAACTCGGCGAGGGTCGTGTTTACCGGCAGCGGTCCCTCATATGGACGATCGGACGTCATGGCGTCGTATGCGTCGGCCACCTGGACGATCGGCACGGTGATGGGCAGGGTGCGCAGCCCGATTCCAAACGGGTAGCCGTCGGCGTCGACCCGCTCGTGGTGATAGAGCACGCAGGCAGCCACGTCGAACGGCACGATGTCGGAGACCAATCGATGACCCTGTTCGGGATGGCTGCGTATCTTGCGCCACTCGCTGGTGTCGAGACCGGTCGGCTTCCACAGGACCGCTTCGGGGATCCCGAGCTTGCCGATGTCGTGGAGGAGAGCCCCGAGATAGACGCGGTCGGTCTCGTCCGGGCTGAGGCCCATTTCGGATGCGATAGCGGCGGCGACGTGGGCAGTTCGCACACCGTGATCAGCGAGGCCGGGATCACGGAGGCGTGTGACGGAGATGAGTTTTGCGGTTGCGGCCGACTCGGCGGCGCCGACGGTTCCCGGAATCACGCGAGCGTCCGGGGGTTGGAGATGTCTGTAATCGAGCGCATGGTGCTTGCTCAACAGGTTACGACCGCACCCCTCCAGAACCGCGGCTTTCGCCCGGCGCGCTAGCTGGCCAGCTCGCGCTCCACGTCGGCGACCAGACCGAGGATCTCGGTTCGAACGTCACCGAGACGCTCGGACATGAGATCGACGTTCTTGCGGATCTCGGTCAGACCCGACCGGGCGCTGCGGAGATGATCGGCGAGCCGGCGGATTGCGGCGATGCGATCCGAGACGACGGCCACGTCCATCCGATGGCTTCGGCCCGACGCATCGGCGGCGGCCCGCATTCGCACCCATTGCAGCGCGACGGAAGTCATCAGACCGTCGCTGTCATCGACCGCGATCACCCGCGTCCCGTACACCCCGAATCGACCCACCTCGGCGGGGAAGGCGTCGCGGCGGGAAATGCACACCGCGGCATCGGCCCGGCGATTGGCCATTCCCCGGTCGAGTTCGGCGAGGATGCCGTCCTTTCCTCCCAGGCCGATCTCGGCCTGGTTCTTGGCCTCGATGACGACTCGGTACCCGTCAGCAAGCACCACCACGAAGTCGCCGACCATCGACTGGGCTCCGAGCTCTCCGGGTACCCGACCCACGCGCTCGACGATCGCACCGCCCACCCCGGCCGCCCACGAGCGCAGCATCGTCTCGAGCTCGTCCTCGAAGTCGAGACCCTGCGAGGTCCCGCGTTCGGCCTCGGTGGCGCGTCCTGCGGTGATCCCTTGCTGGTGAACGATGAGGTCGCGCAGTTCGCCGAATCGCGCATCGACGGATGCCACCAGGGATGCGAGTGCTGAGCCGTCCGCGGTCGGGTCGAGGGCCTCGGCGATACGCCGCTCGAGTGATCCTTCCGGTCCGACGACGGCAGCGAGCCGGGTCAGGAAGTCGGTGGTGTGGCTGCCCTCCATCGCCGGGTCGATTCGACCGAGGAAGCCGTCGCGCCAGCCAATGAACTCCGCAAGCATCCGGTTGAGCGCCGACGTGCGCTGGTCGGGATCGAACTGGGCGAGCATCGCCTCCCTGCCCTGCTCGAGCACCGCGCTCAGCCGGCGTTCGGCTTCATCGGTCAGCCACCCCATGCTCTGCCGCATGCGTTCGTCGACGGCGGCGACGTCGATCCCGATACCCATCGTTGCGAGTCCGCGCGCCCCGACGGCGAGGACCCGTCGTACGACATCGTCACGGCCCTCCGGACTGCACGGAGCGAGGAGGGCGGCGAGATCGGGGTCTGTGACGGTGAGCTCTTCGATCGTCACCCGGTCGCCGTCCAGCCGAATGGCCGTCGGTTCTTCAGAACCCGTCGTGTCGAGGCTACACAGTGCTGTGGTCATGGGGGCAAGGTACGGCGGGGGTATGACACAAACCCGCGGTGTCAGTCCCTTCGTCCGGCCCGCGGACCGTGCCACAATCACCCCATGGTCGACCACGCTCCGTCGCCGCAGCGACTCGCTGCGGTCGCAGCCGCTCTCGAGCGGCTCGATCTGGGTCTCGCCGGAGGCGCCGCGGTCGATCTCCGCAACGCCACTCGCCGTCTGGTTGGGGAGTACCTGGCTCCCCGGGTCGCACAACCCGACGATGACCTCGTCATCGCAGTCGTCGGGGTGTCGGGAGCGGGCAAGTCGACGCTGGTCAACTCGATCGCCCGGAGGCGGCTTACCGAGACGGGGACCCGTCGACCGACGACGCTCGAACCCGTGGCATGGGGACACGCGGTCCTGCCTGCCAACCTCGACAGCATCCGGCGGCGGCTCCCGGGCAGGATGGTGGACACCCTGCGCTCGCCCCCTGACGGTGTGGTGCTCGTCGATACGCCCCCACCTGACGTGGTCGATGCTTCCGGTCGGTCGGTGTGCGACCAGATCCTCGACGTCGCCGACGCCTGCATCCTCGTCGCAGGTGCTCACCGCTACGCCGACGCTGCGGGTTTCGACCTCGCCGCGCGCGCAGCCCGGCGCGGTGTTGCCACGGTGTTCGTGCTCAACCGGTTGCCCGTCACTCCCGAGCTCCAGCGGGTACTCGTGTCCGACTTTGCCGAAAAGCTCGCCCGCACGGGGCTCATCGAGCGGCCGGAGCTGGCATCGGTGATCGCCATCGCCGAGGGCGTCGTATCGCCGGAACGCGAGGGGCTCTCCACCGATGCGGTGACCGGGCTCCGCAAGGAAGTGGAACGGCTCTCCGATCCGCAGGAGCGCCGGCGCGTGATCGACGCCACCGTTGTCGGATCGACCCGTGTCGTGGCGGGGGCACTCGCCGTGCTCCGGTCTGCGCTGATCACCGCCGAGGCGCGTCGAATTCAGCTCGCGGATCCGGTGAAGCTGTCGTATGCCGAAGCGGCGGATGCGGTGACGGCTGCGGTGCGGTCCGGAGAATTCGCTGAGGTGAAGGACGACCCCGCCGCACTCGGCGCCGCACTCGGGGCCGCCGCCGCACGGCGAGCGGGCCGTGCCGCAGTGCGCTCGGCGGATCACTGGGAGCACGTCGGTGCCGGCACCGCCCGCGGTCTGTTCACGCATGGAAGCGAGACGCCCACTGCCGCTCGGGAACGCATCGAATGGTGGCAGTCCGACATTCCGCGTCTCGCCGCAGAACTCGGCGGGAGATCAGAGCGCGGTCGCAAGGCCGAGCGCCTGGTCGGGGCAACGCGTGCATCCGTGCTCGATCCCGGGCACACGCCAGGTCGCAGGGAGCGTCGCATGCTCGATCGGCATCCGGGACTCGTCGACGCAGCAGCGGAGCGGCTCGCTGAGGAACTCATCGGGATCGTGACTGCCGATGCGACACGATTCACTGCCGGACTCGGAGCGGGGGTGCCCTGGGGTGTGCTGGCCCAGCTGAGCCTGGAGGAGCAGCCATGACCGACGTCGTCGACATCGTCGACGGACTTGACCTCGTCGTCGGTCTCGCCGAGGGTCACCTCCATCCCGACGATCTCGATTCGGCGCGTCGTGCGGCGCGCAACGCCCGTGATCGAGTCGGACATCTCGGAGCATCGCTCGTTACTGCCCTGCTCGGCGGCACCGGCGTTGGCAAGTCGAGCCTTCTCAACGCCCTCGCCGGTGAGCCTGTCGCTTCGACGAGTCCGGTTCGTCCTCACACGACGGAACCCCTCGCCTGGATTCCTTCGAATGCCGAACCTGCGCTGTCCACCCTCCTCAAGGACCTCGGCATCACCCGCCGCGTCCTCCAGACCCGCGTCCCCGGGATCGCGATCTTGGACATGACCGACATCGACAGTCTCGAGGCGGGTCACCGCCGCTGGGTCGAGTCGGTGCTTCCGGTGGTCGACGTCGGGGTTTGGGTGCTCGATCCACTCAAGTACGCCGAGGTCGCAATGCATCGCGACTTCATCACACCGCTTGCTGGTGCCGCCAGTCGCATGGTGTTCGTGCTCAATCAGATCGACCGCGTGCCCGCCGACGAGCGCGGCATCATGCGAGCGCACCTTATTGAGCTGCTCCAGCTCGACGGGATCGCGCGCCCCGTAATCTTCGAGGTCGCCGCCGATCCTCCCATCGGACCGCGTATCGGCATCGATGCGCTGTTCGCCCACCTGACGTCGCGTCTCGACGAGAAGAAGGTCCACCTCGGCAGGGTGGTGGAGGAGGCCCGCGCCGCAGCGCGCAAGGTTGCCGCAGCCACCGGGGTGGGTGTCGGCGGTTCGATCGGCTTCGAGGAGCGGTGGGATGAGGTTCGCAGCGCAGTCGTGAACTCGCTGTCGGCGAGCGGTTCCACCATCGCTGGTCTGGAGGAGGCGTTGCGGTCTGTGGAGCACCTCGTCGGAGCGATCTCCGCAGCTGCGGGTGGCGCTTTCGGGTTGCGCACCAGACAGGTGTTCAATCCGGATCGCGTGGAGGAGCAGGTCAGGGCGGCGGTGGATGCGATGGAACAAGCGGTGCCTCGCACGGCCGGGCGATCCGCCGAAGCCGATCGGCGGTCGCGCGCAGCCGTCGTGCTCGACGCCGAATTGCAGGAACGGATCGGTGCGCCGCTCCGCACCCTCCTCTGGGAGCGGGCGTCGCTCTCTGCGGTGGTCGCCGGTCTCGCCGTCGATGCGGCGATGGCAGAGGCTCGCCTCGGCATCGGGATCTCCGATCAGGACGGTGACTCCTAGGTCGAATGCGGTGCGAGCAGTCGCAGCGAGTTCGGATTGATCGTCAGGGTCATCGATGACACCTCCCCGAAGTACTCGCCGTCAGCTTCGAGTCCGACCGTTCTGTCGGCGACAACGGTCAGATTCGTGAAGGGATGCCACACCTTGACCCCTGAGACGACGCCCGGATTGCGATGCCGCGCCGCGGCGAGCACGATGCGCACCAATCGCAGCGGCGTGGCGCGTCGCACCACGACCGCGGTTGGACCACCATCCGGTGACAGCGTGAGAGCGCGCCGCCCCATGAACGTGAAGTGGTCATGGATCTGGGTGATTGCGGTTACTGCGCGTTGTGTCGTGTCGTCGACCGTGACCTCGAGATCGGGCGGGCGGCGACGGTAGGTGCCGAGGGCGACCCCCATAGCACTGCGCGCGTAATGAATGGTCCCTGCCCCAACTTTGCGCAAGGGACGCCGCTCTGACTCCCTGATCACATCGGCGTCGTAGCCGACACCGGCGGCGAAGATCGCAATCCGGTCGATGGCGCCGTGAGTACCGATCGCGGTGATCTTCGCCGTGGAAAGAACCCGCACGGATCGCGATGCGGCGAGCGCCTCAGCGGTGGCGGGGCCGCGTCGCGGGTGGCCGGTGAGGCGAGCAAAGACGTTGCTCGTGCCAGCCGGGATTACCGCGAGTGCCGCTTCCGTGCCGACGATCCCATTGGCGACCCGGTGCACCGTGCCATCTCCGCCCATCGCCGCGATGACCTCGACACCATCCGCGGCTGCAGCAGCCGATGAGGCCTCCGCCTCCTCGGGTCCGTTCGGCCAGATCGGGGTCACATCGAAACGGGATCGCAGGGTTGCGACGACCGATCGATGCAGCATCGCGGTGAACCCGGATGATGCGGGATTCGCTACGAGAAGGAGGCGCTGCACGATGGCGAGGGTACCGACGGTGTGTGGCTGTACCACCGGTAACCTGAGAGTGTGGCCGGATATCGCCACCGCATCGAGGCCGGGCGAGTTCTCGCTGGTTTCCTCGAGCATCTCGTCGGGCGTGACCCGCTGGTGCTGGGGATTCCCCGTGGGGGCGTGGTCGTGGCTGCCGAGATCGCCAAGGCGTTGAATGGGGAACTGGGAGTCCTCACTGCGGTCAAGGTGCGTGCTCCGCGAAATCCCGAGCTTGCTGTCGGAGCCGTCACCCCCGATGGTGTTCCTCTGCTCGACACTCGGCTGATCGAACGCCTCGGCATCGACGACGCCACCCGTGACGCCATCGTCGGTGATGCCGTGGCCGAGGTGAGGCGTCGCCAGGCCGTGTTCGGTCCTGTCGGAGCCATCGAAGGGCGAACCGTGGTGGTGACCGATGACGGTGTCGCCACGGGTGCGACCCTGCGCGCCGCCATCGCCCACGTCACGCGCTGCACTCCGTCGTACCTGGTGTGTGCATTGCCGGTGGGGCCGCCGGACACGATCGCCGCCATTGCCGCGGGAGTCGACGAGATGGTGTGCCCCCTCCAGCCTCGCTGGTTTGGCGCGGTGGGGGAGTTCTACGACGACTTTGCCCAGGTGAACGACGCCGAAGTGCTGGCGTTGCTGGGGTGACGACCCGCCCTCTGTCTTCGTCGTCTTCTGGCTGATGCCTGATGCCTGATGCCTGATGCCTACGGGGGGAACGAAATCTGTCACAGGAGCGTCTTAGCTTTGGAACCATGAAGAAGACGCGCACTCCCCAGACCCGCCATATCACTGACCTGACGGCCGTCATCACGGCCTTGAAGGTTCTCGGCGTCGAGATCGTCGAACGCTGCCCAGAGCCTGACTGCTCGGTATGCGGCCCGATGTTCACCGTCGCCGCCTAACCCGCAGTCGCCGACGCCGGGAACCCGGCTGGTACCTTGCCGCCGGTGGAGTCCACCTGGCACCCGTCGCGTCGCAGCGTCGCCTCGTGGGCGATCTACGACCTCGCCAATACCATCTTCGCCCTCGGTGTCGGTTCGCTCTACTTCCCTGAGTGGCTCACCGATCACCGTGACGAGCTTCCGCGCTGGTTGACCGGAGGCGATACCGCCGACCTGGCGCTCACCGTGGCCGTCGACGCCGCCATGATCTTCGTGATTTTCCTCGGACCCTGGCTCGGGGCGCGCAGCGATCATCGCGGCACTCGAGTGCGCTACCTGGTGCCCATGACCGTCCTGGCGGTGATCCCGACGTTCTTTCTCGCCTCGACCGGTGTGGTGGGGTCGCTCATGCTGTTTGGGGTCGCCCTCATCGGGTTCAACCTCGGTTCGATCGTCTACGACGCGATGCTCCCCGACGTGTCGTCGCCCGAGAACGTTGGCGTCGTCTCGGGGATTGGGATCGCCGTCGGCTACGTCGGGTCGTTCGTCGCTGTGGGCGTCGGCCAGCTCCTACTCGACGATCAGGGAGCCGCTGTTGTGTTCCGCGTCATCGCGGTGCTGTTCCTCCTGTTCGCTCTCCCCACGTTCTTCTGGGTGCGAGAACGTCCCCGCACTGCAGAGCCTGGGGTTGCTCCGACGATGCGAAAGAGCATCCGTCGCCTCGCGGGTTCCTGGCGGAAGGCACGCACCTACCCGGGGGTGGCCCGCTTCCTCGTCGGCAGATTTCTCTATACCGACGCGGTCAACACGCTCATCGGCGGATATCTGACGATCTATGCGAAGGAAGAACTCGGGTTCACCTCCAGTGACCTTCGGTTGCTGCTCAGCGCCGCGATCAGCATGGCGATCGTGGGTGGTTTCGTCGGAGGGCGCTTCGTCGATCGGTTTGGTCCTCGCCGTCTGCTGCACGCGGTGCTCTACCTCTGGATGGTGGCGATGACCATCGGGGTGATCGCCGGTGCGGCGGGTACCAAGGCGTTGGCATGGCCGCTCGGCGGTCTGGGCGGTCTCGCCCTCGGAGCAACGTGGGCGGCCGATCGGGTATACATGCAGCGCATCTCTCCCCCTCGTTACCTCGGCGAGTTCTATGGCCTCTATGCCACGGTGGGCAGATTCGCCACCTTCGTCGGTCCCCTGGTGTGGGGCATCGTGGTGACGGTGGCCGGGTTGCCTCGTGAGGTTGCCCTTGGAGCGCTCATCGTCTTTCTCGTGGCGGCCCGAGTGGTATTGCAGGATGTCGACGACACCCCCCGGCGCTGGGCCGAGTCGGACGTCACCGCGGGAGCCGCGGCGACACGATGATGCGGAGTGGCGCGATACTTGCCCCCCGCACGAAAGTGAGGAGAGTCGATGTTTGAGCCGTACTTTCCCGAGGCGTATTCCGACTTCACCGATCCAGCGAAGCGGGCCGCGTACGAGCTCGCCCTCGCTGGAGTGCGGTCGCGTTTCGGCGCCTCATACGGCCTCGTCATCGACGGTGAATGGATCAAGACGAAGGAGACGATCACCAGTCTCAATCCGGCGCGTCCCTCCGAGGTGATGGGCACGATCGCAGCCGGAGGCATCGAGGAGGCGGAGCGGGCCCTGCAGGCGGCATGGGCGGCCTACCCGGCCTGGGCAGCGCGATCAGCCATCGAGCGCGCCCGGATCGGGGTGAAGCTGGCGGCGATCATGCGTCGCAACAAGTACGAACTCGCCGCCATCGAGACCCTCGAGGCGGGCAAGAACTGGCTGGAGGCTGAGGCTGACGTCGCAGAGGCCATCGATTTCGTCGACTACTACGCGCGTCAGGCGGTCCAACTCGCCGAGCCGCTCGACATCGTGCAGATGACGGGCGAGGAGAACGAGTCGCATCTGATTCCGATCGGCGCCGGTGTCGCGATTCCGCCGTGGAACTTTCCGGGCGCGATTCTCATCGGCATGGCGATGGGACCGGTGCTCGCCGGAAACACGATCGTGGTGAAACCCGCTTCGAACACACCGATCGTCGGAGCGCGCTGGATGGAGATGGTGGCGGAGGCGGGACTGCCCCCCGGGGTGATCAACTACGTTCCCGGCTCCGGTGGCCGCATTGGCGACTATCTCGTCGATCACCCGATGACGCGGTTCATCAACTTCACGGGTTCGAAGGATGTCGGCCTGAGGATCGCCGAACGGGCGGCCAAGGTCAGCGCAGGCCAGAAGTGGCTCAAGCGAGCCTTCATGGAGATGGGCGGCAAGGACGCGATGATCGTCGACGAGACCGCCGACCTGAAGGCTGCGGCCTCCGATGCGGTGCGCTCTGCCTTCGGATTTCAAGGACAGAAATGCTCGGCGGCGTCGCGGTTGATTCTGGTGTCCGACATTCATGACGAGGTCCTGGAGCGCGTCGTCGAAGGTGCGGGTGCGCTCAAGGTTGGTTCCCCGGAAGCGAATCATCCGGTGGGTCCGGTGATTTCCGCCGCGCAACACGCCGCGATCCTTGGAGAGATCGCAAAGGGCAAGGATGGCGCCACGTTGGTGGCGGGGGGATCGGCTGTCGATCTCGATGGTGGGTGGTACATCCAGCCGACGGTGTTCGCCGACGTCGACCCTGGCTCTCGTCTCGCCCAGCACGAGATCTTCGGTCCGGTCCTGTCCGTCATTCGGGCTCGCGACTTCGATCACGCTCTCGAGATCGCCAACGGGACGGAGTTCGGTCTCACGGGAGGTCTCTACTCGCGCGATCGCAGCCGCATCGAGCGCGCTCGTCGTGAGTTTCATGTCGGCAACCTGTACATCAACCGCAAGATCACGGGAGCCCTGGTGGGAGTGCAGCCGTTCGGCGGTTTCAACATGTCAGGTTCGAACTCCAAGGCGGGTGGACCCGACTACCTGCGGCTCTTCATGGAGATGAAGTCCGTCGCCGAGCGCTGGGTCGCCCCCTGACACCTCGTTCCGTGAAGAAGCCCAACCGGAACGGGCTCTAGGCCCTCCCAACGGCTATCGTGGAAAGGGCCGGGAAGTCTCCCGGCGCTCACCCCAGGGGGTT
>JBBTKD010000076.1:0-10390 GCA_038059105.1 Actinomycetota bacterium
AGAGTGTGTCGGCGTGCGTCGCCGGCGATCCCTTGATCGAGAACTCGGCGATGCGACCTTGCGCCACATCCGCAGCCCTTTCTCGATCCACCATGAACGAGCGGTGGTCGCCAACGAGTTCGAGATGCTCGGCGATCGACAGACCGGCGATCAAACCCTCCTCGAGACGTCCCGCTGGGATGAAGTGCACACCCGCATCGAGGAATCGCCGGTACGGCTGACCGGAGAGCACGCCCCCACCCACCTCGATCCGTCCAGCGGCAGGCCGCTCAAGACCAGCACACATCCGCAGGAAGGCGCGCTGTCCACTTCCCTCCAGACCGGCGAGTCCCAGCACCTCGCCGGCAGCAACAGCGAGATCGGGATAAACGCCGCCATGCTTGCTGCGACTCACACCGACCACCCTGAGTGCTGGATCACCGAGCAGCGCGGCCGGCCTCGTCCCTCCCAGGGTGATGTCACCGAACATCATCCTCACGAGCTCATCCCGCGGTGCGGGCAGGTCGCGCCGCCCCACGACCTTGCCGCGTGACATCACCGTGACCTGGTGGCACAGCGCCTCCACCTCCTCGAGCTTGTGGGTGACGAAGATCACGATCAGGCTCTCGGCGGCGAGCCGCCGGAGTACTGCAAACAGCTCGACACGCTGCGGCTCGGAGATCCCGGTGGTTGGCTCGTCGAGGATAAGGACGCGCGCCCCACGCCACAGGAGTCGCGCCATCTCCAATTGCTGGCGCTCACCAACGGTGAGGGTCCGAGCCTGGGCGTCGGGGTCGAAATCGAATCCGTACCGCGCTGCGGTCTCGGCGAGGGCACGCCTCCCCGCCTTGCGATCCAGGATCGGTCCGCCCGACGCACCAAGAAGAAAGTTGTCGAGCACCGTAAAGGGGAGAAAGACGAGGGGGTCCTGGTGGAGCATTCCGATACCCGAGTCGAGTGCAGCTCGTGGCGACGACCCGGGGAGCGGTTTCCCATCCAGCTCGATCGAGCCGGAATCGGCGGTGAGGAATCCCGAGAGGACCTTCATCAACGTGGACTTACCCGCGCCATTCTCGCCGAGGAGGCCATGCAACTCCCCTGATGCGATGTCGAGGTCGATGCCATCGTTGGCGCGAACCGACCCGAAGTGCTTATGGATGTCGCGGAGAACGAGACTCATTGAGAAGGTCGTCCGGGGCCGGAACCCCGGCCCGGTACGACACTCCGATCGCTAACCGGCGGCGCTGGCGCCGACGATGCCTTCGAGCAATTGCTCGGCGTACCAAATCTGGAAGTCGGACGCTTCCTCGCCATCGGCGAGGAAAGCGGTTCCGTCCTGCCAGTTCAGCGGACCGACGTAGAGGTTGACATCACCGCTGCCGAGACCCGCGATGAAGTCATCGAGGTCTGCCTGCGCGTCGGCGGAGAGTCCGTCACCGGACACCCATCCCACGTGGCTCGTATCGGCGTTGTCGATGTCGTCCCAGTCGGGTCCGACCCACTGCCACTCGGATACGAACGCATCATCGACCACCGCCTGCGCGGTGTCGAGATACGACGGACCCCAGTTGAAATAGGGCACGCCCAAGCACGCATCCGGGGCCGCCGCACAAGCGCCCTTGAAGTCGTACGGTACGGCCCACACGGCCTCACCACCTGCGGCGGCTTGTCCGATCCGCACGATGGCTTCCGTGGTGTCGATACCCGAGAGCACGACGTCCGCTCCGGCGGCAAGGAACTCGTTGGTCACCTGCGTCGGATCGAGCGTGAACCCCGGAATGTTGAACCAGAACCCGATCCACTTGACCTCGAACCCGAGCGTGCCGGCCGCCTCACCGCGGTAATTCTCCCAGCAGTAGCTCGCCCCGAGGAAGGCGGAGTTGACCAGGCGACGGGTCTCGTCGTTGATCAATGGCCCCAAGTAGGCGATCGAACCAGTACCGGTCGTCAGGGCAGCCGCGCAACCCGCAATCATCTTGGCGTACTCCATCTGGCCCATGATGTTTCCAAGATTGGTGAGGTCGGCGCGGAAGGCCTTGCCGTCCGCCCATGCACTGTCGCCAGACGACCAGATCATCGGCACGTCAGGATGCGCGGCCGCGGCGGCCTCGATGCCATCCTTCATGTCGTCCGACGTGGCGAAGATCAACTGCGCCCCGTTGGCAACCATGTCGTCGACCACCGACTCGATGCTCGTCTCCGGGCGATCGGCCGTGTTCACCTTGTCAAGCACGATCATCGCGTCGGCTGGCAGTCCGAGCTGCTCGACGACATACAGACCTGCCTCGTAGTGTGCCTGCGACCATCCCTGGTCATTTTGTGGCCCGACGAGGATCATTCCGAACTTGAATCCCTCAGCACTATTGCCGCCGTCGTCGTCGCCGCATGCCGCGACGACGAGCGCTGTGGCCAAAACCAACACCACGACGCTTCTCCATGTCCGCTGTCGCCCCATCCCGTCTCCCTCCGGTGGTGAGTCGATTCTCCGCCCGTCGGGGCCATCTCACCCCGACGATGCGACTGTACGGGATCGCGCGCTCAGGACCCTCCACTCGGGCGTCTGAGCGCGAAAAAGTTATCCACCGACGCGGTCGCCAGCAGTGCGCCTCTCGCACGTGCGAGGGAATGGCCGGCGACGCGCGGTGGTTGATGGGGACAACTATGCCTGCAGTCACCGCCGACGACATCCTCATCCTCCCCCGAATCGCCGAGCCTCCGAGCGGCAGCGAGCGGTCGGTGGTGTCGGTGACCACCGCACCCGGCGGTTTCGAGGGCGAGGGTTTCCCGGTGAAGCGGGCGTTCGCCGGGGTGGATCTCGCCCTGCTTGATCCCTTCATCCATCTCGACCAGATGGGCGAAGTGGAATATGGCCCCGGCGAACCAAAGGGCACGCCGTGGCATCCCCACCGCGGATTCGAGACCGTCACCTACATGATCGACGGGATCATGGAGCACCAGGACTCCAACGGGGGCGGCGGAGTGATCACGAACGGCGACACCCAGTGGATGACCGCAGGGGCCGGAATCCTGCACATCGAGCGGCCACCGGAGCACCTCGTGATGTCAGGCGGCCTCTTCCACGGATTCCAGCTGTGGGTAAATCTCCCCGCCCAGGACAAGTACCTCGCTCCCCGCTACCAGGACATCCGCGGCGAGCGAGTCACCATGCTCACCACTCCCGACGGCGGTGCACTGCTGCGACTGATCGCGGGCACTCTCGGTGAGCACCGCGGACCCGGCGACACCCACACCCCGATCACGATGATTCACGCCACTCTCTCACCGGGTGCCCGACTCCGGCTGCCGTGGCGCGACGACTTCAACGCGCTGGCGTATGTGCTCAATGGTGACGCCCGGGTGGGGATGGAGATGCGTCCGATCCGCGGCGGTCAGTTGGTGGTGCTTAAGGGATCCGGTGCTGTCACCATCACGGCGGCAACAGTCCAGGAATCTCGCAGCCCGATGGTTGACGTCCTTCTCTTGGGGGGACGCCCAATCCGCGAACCCGTCGCCTGGTACGGCCCGTTCGTGATGAACACGCGTGAAGAGTTGATCCAGGCATTCGATGACTTTCAAGCGGGAAAGCTCGGACAGGTACCCGGCGCCGCGCCCGTTCGCTAGCGTCGCATCATGATCGCAACCCGGACTCGTCTCCGGCCAATCGTCATCGGCAGCGTCGTTGTTGCTCTCTTCATCGTGGGGATGTGGGTGGTATCTCGCGACGGCTATCCCGGGGGACCCGACGAGTGCATCGTCCTCGGGGACTGTTACTGCGAGGCGATCGGACCTGGCATCGCCGGTCAGCCAGCCAACTCGTGGTCCAACCTCGGGTTCGTGGCAATCGGCCTGCTCGTGCTCGCCGACGCCGGACGTCGACGCCGGGGAACGTCGCGTATGGTCATCGACGATCGCTATGTCGTTCTCTACGGCGCGGTCGGGATCTTCCTCGGCCTGGGATCGTTTGCCTTTCACGGATCGCTACGGGCATGGGGCGGCTACGTCGACGTGATCTCGATGCACGCCTTCCTGGCGTTCATCCTCGCCTACGACCTCGCCCGGATCCACGACAAGCCTTGGCGCTGGTTCGCAGCGTGGTTCGGCGGCCTCATGATCGGCTTCTCGGCGGCGATCTTCTCGCTGCCGCCCGAGCACGGCAAGACACTGTTTGCTGGCTTGGTCGTGGTAACACTCCTCGTCGAAGCCGCGGTGTCGTACCCGGCGTTACGACCCTGGTCGCCAGTGCGCATCGAGCCGAGACGAGTGCCCTGGTTCTGGGCTGGCCTCGGCTCGTTCGCCGCGGCAAACGTGATCTGGAACCTCTCGCGGACCGGTGGAGTGTGGTGCGATCCGCTGAGCCTGTTCCAGGGGCATGCGGTGTGGCATCTGCTGTCGGCCGTGTCGGTGGGCTGTCTCTATCGGTATCTCCGCGACGAGAGTGTCGGGCAGAACTCGGCATCCGTGCGATGATCCGGTCATGAACCGCATCGCTCTCCTCGAGAAATATCGGGCGGGGTATGCCGCCGTCACCGACGCCCTCACCGGGGTGTCGGACTCCGCACTCGATGCCGAACCCGGATCGGGCGAGTGGTCGGCCCGAATGGTGGTCCATCACCTCGCCGACAGCGAGACCCACGCCTACATCCGCCTTCGCCGCCTGATCGCTGAGGATGACCCCGCCATCATCGGCTACGACGAGGCGGAGTACGCCCGGAGACTCCACTACGACCGGCCGATTGCGGCATCACTCGCTCTGCTCGGTGCAGTGCGCGCCGCAAGCCTGCAGTTGTTGGAACGGCTCACCCCTGACGAGTGGGATCGAGCCGGCACGCATTCCGAGTCGGGCCGGTATACGGTCGACGACTGGTTGCGCATCTATGCCGGCCATCCCCACGATCACGCCGAGCAGATTCGGGGCGGCCTCAGCGGCTGACGCCCGCCTTCAAGGGCACGGGTGGCCGGATGCGGTGAGGTCGAGGTCCTTGAACAGCAGCGAGAGCCCCAGCGCCTCCGCCCGGGAGCACACCTCCTCGTCGCCGTCGTAGTCGATCGCCAGCACCGCCTTGCCGTCATCGAGGAACGGTGTGTACAGATCGCACTCGTCGAACTGGAAGCACTCCTCGTTCACCGCAAAGTCGAACCAGGCCACCAGATCCGGGATCTGCTCCAGGTCGTTCTTCAGGGCCACCCCGAGGCCGCGCTCGTGAGCGCCCTCGGCGAGCCACCGGTTGAATGCCAGTTGGTCGTCGCCGGTGAGATCGAACCCGGTCGGGTTGGCGTAGCCGTCGACGTTGTCGGGATCGACGGCGTCACACCCCTTGGCGGCGGCGAGATCGAGCCGCGCCGCCAGGATCGGACCGAGCAGGTCGATGCGGCGGACGTCTACCCACCGCTCCCCCGGCCACCCCTCGAGGGGAAGGCCGAGCACCACAGCCGGGTAGTCGGCGGCATCGGTTCGCCAGTCCTCATGCGACCCGGCGCTGAAGTAACAGACCACCCGGCGACCGTCAGCGTGAAGCCGATCGATGGTCGGCTGAGCGGTGTCCAGCAGGTCCACGTCGTAGACGGCGACGTCCCGTCCAATATCGAGATCCCCGAGCAGCTGGATCTGCCAGGTCACGCCCGGGCCGGGTGTCCACCATTCCCCCGACGAAGCGATCGGTCGCGGGGACGAAGGGACCGGGGGCGGGGTCGGGGTGCAGGCCGCAAGAGCGAGGAGAGCGGCCACGACCCAGGGAGGGACACCGAGGTGCGGCATCACGAACCGCCGACCGCATCCCAATCGATCGCCACCTCCTGGTCGTCGTCGCGCCCCACGGCGACATCGACGGTGGTGCGGGGGCCGACCTTGCCGACGAAGCGCTCCGGGACCCGATGCCCGATCGTGGCGGCGTAGGCCTGCCGACCGGGAAGCTTCACCTCGAGTTGCACCAGAAAGACCCGATCGTCGTCTCCAGCAGAACCCGGCTCGGCGAGATTGAGGTCCGAGATGTCGCCCATGTCCTGCATCGCGGTGATCACCGCAGTACCCCTGCGGCCTCTGCTGAGCAGTTCCGCAGCGCTCCCCACCTTGGCCCCTTCCAGGTTGGGCACTCCCCCTCCCGACGGGTTGGACGGTGGCGCCTCGTGTGCCTGGGACCAGTCGATCGTCACCAACTCGCGCTCGACCGGGTCCACGACGACACCAACTCGGGAACCGGGGAGCACCGCACCCATGAGGACACGCGACACCAACTGGCGGATGTGAACGCGATAGGGGATGCCGTCGTCCACCGCGACATCCAGCGTGAACGCCGCCACGGGATCGTTATTGACGGTGACCCCGGTGTCACCAACAGCCACGATCGTGGCCGTGCCCGGGATCCCCGCCTCGCGCAACTTGCTCGTCATGCCCGAGACGCGACCCATCCGCTTGCCGAACAACCACAGCGTGAATCCGGGAATGGACAGCGACAACGCCACAATCGCAAGACTCCCCCGAGCAGAACCAACGACGACGGCCCCGACGACACACAACGCGGCCACCGCCAAAAGCAGGCGACCCACCCCGCCCATGCCGTTGAGGAATGCGGTCAACCAACCTCCCGTCCCGCTGTCCCGACGGTACCCGAACCCGTACCTCCGGAACGGCGACGGTACCCTTGCTGATATGGATGCTCCCGCGCCGCTCCTGGTTTCGGCGGCCGGACTCACCCGGATTTTCCGCCGGGGCCACCGGGTGGTCGAGGCATTGCGCGAGGTCGATCTTGAGGTCGAGCGTGGCGAATTTGTTGTGGTGATGGGGCCGAGCGGCGGCGGCAAATCCACCTTGCTCAACCTCATCGGCGGACTGGACAGACCCGACTCGGGAACCCTTGAGGTTGCAGGAGTCGACGTAGGCCGGGCCTCTCAGCGGGAACTCGACGACTATCGCCGTCGCCATGTCGGCTTTGTGTTCCAGTTCTTCAACCTCATCTCTACGGTCAACGCCGGTGACAATGTGGCCCTCGCCCTGCTCGCCCGGCGGACACCGTGGCGGGAGGCCCGTCGCCTCGCCGGGGGCTTGCTCGCCGAGTTCGGGCTCGGCGACCGAGTGGATCATCTACCTGCCGAGTTGTCCGGCGGCGAGCAGCAACGCGTGGCGATCGCCCGCGCTGTCGCCGGCGAGCCCGACCTCGTGCTCGCCGACGAGCCGACCGGGGATGTCGACGCCGCCACCACGGTCACCGTCATGGCTCTGCTGTCGCGGTTGAACCGGGAACGCGGCATGACCGTGATCGCAGTCACACACGATCCTGCGCTGCTCCCTTACGCCTCCCGAGTGCTCATCCTGCGCGACGGATCCTTCCTGTGACACTGCTCCGGATCGGCTGGCGCGACCTCGTCGCTGATCGGATCCGCAGTGTGCTGCACATCGCCGCCGTCGCGCCGATCGTCGCCGCCTACCTGATCCTCATCGCCATATCTTCGGGGTTACGCGAGCACACGCCACCGCTGGAGACACAGAGCATCGTGCTGGTCTCTCCCAACGCCCTCGACCCCGGCAGCGGGCGGCTTGATCCTGCTGTGCTCGAACTCGCCGCCGAGGTGGGTGGCACCGACGTGGCCTCTGTCACCCCGATGATCTTCCGGCCGATCCGAATGGATGATCGGATCGTGCAGCTCCGAGCGTCACCGATCGAGACCTGGCAAACCGTCCACGGGCTGACGCTGCTCGATGGCGCCTGGCCGGTATTACGAGACGACATCGCCATCACCGAAGGCATCGCAATCGCCGCAGGATGGGAGGTGGGCACCCGCGCCGAGATCTTCGGCACCACCTTCACCGTCAGTGCACTGGTGCGAGCGCCAGGTACCAAGTTCGCCTCGGTGTGGATGCCGTTCACGAGGGCCGAAGAACTCTTCGAGGGCCAGAGCGGCTTTCAGCTGGTGACCGTCGTTCCGGCGGTGGGGACGGACGTTCGCAGCATCCGCGACCGACTCTCCGCAGCGTCGCGGGGTGAGTTTTCGGTGTACTTCGAGTCGGACCTCGCCGCCGAGCAGACGGCGCGCAAGGGGGCAGCGGATAGTCTCGCCGCGGTGTCGACCGTGATCGGCATCGCGGCGCTCGCCTTTGGCGGCTTCAACCTCGCCGCCCTTACCCTCGTTGAACGCCGACGCGACCTGGGCATCGCCAGGTCGCTGGGGTTCCCGAGACAAGCGGTGGCCGGGGTGGCCCTCGTTCGCGCCGCCTTGCTTGCCGCCGCCGGGTTCGCCGTCGGTGCCGGCGTTGCGATGGTCGTGCTCCAGACCGCAGCCGCTTCCACCGTGCGCGGCTTTGTGTTCGAACCGTCACTCCCCGCCGCTTCGTGGGCGCTCGGTGTCGGCATTGTCGCGTCGACCGCCTGCGGAGGCACCCTGCTGGCACTTCGGGCTCCGTCGGCGGTCTCTGTCCACCTGCTCCTGGACGAACGGTGATCACCGCACTCCGCCTCGCCATCGCCGACTTTCGCGCTCGGCTTAGTCTTCTCTTCGCCGCGATCGTGCTGGTTGCGACGCCACTGTCCGGTTCCATGCTCCTGAACGGATTCGCCCGGGGCATGGACCTCGACTTCGCCCGCGACACAGGTACCGATCTCATCGTGCAGGAGAGCAACAGCGTCGGCGAGATAACCGGCAGCCGGATCGCTGCGATCACAGAGGGTGTACTCGTTGGGAGCGGCGTCGCCTTTGCCATTCCCGAGATTCATGCCGTGGCTGGCTCGTCGGCAGAGAACGCTGTCCTCATTCGCGGGGTCGACCTGCTCCGGTATCGGTCGATCGTCACATTCGAAATCGCGGCCGGTCGCCCACTTGGCCCAGAAGACGGTCCCACCAACATCATGGTGGGAGCTGACCTGGCCGCAGCACGCCAGGTCACCGCAGACGAGACCCTCACGCTCCGTGGAAACCGGTATCGCGTGGTTGGGGTGTTCGCGATCGGCACCTATGCGGACAACGAGGTCTGGCTTTCAATCGACGGAGCGCAAGATCTCCTCGGATGGGGAGATGAGGTGTCGGTGTTCGTCGTTCCCGGTGACGGCCCCCTTGTCGAGGGCGACGTGTTGCCAGGTCCTCTCTCCGTAGCAAGGCGAGGCGACTTCGTGTCACTCGTCGACGAGTGGGATCCGATCTTTTCGCTGGCAAACGTCGCCAATTTCTCGCTTGCGGTCGCCGCTGGCCTGATCCTCGCCGTGATCCTCTGGCGGCTGGCGTGGTTGCGACGCCGCGAGCTGGCGATCCTGCGCACCGTAGGCCTCCCCCGGAGAGTGCTGGTGCTCTACGTCCTGACCGAGGGGGCAATCGTCGCCACCGCCGGCTTCCTCCTCGGCCTTGCCGCTGCCGCGGTGATGGCTGCCGTCGTCAGGATCGAGGCGTTTGGGCTGACCGCACGGGCAGTCCTGGACGGCTCAGGTATCGTTCGAGGTGTGGCAATGACTGCGGCGATCCTGGTGTTCTCGGTGTCTGCGGCTGCCCTTCGGGCGGTCCGTACCCCACCGGCGGAGTACCTGCGCAGCGGTTGATCCCGATCAAGGAGCGGTACATGAGTTATTCCCGCGGTTTGAGCGCCGTGCTCGGTGTGGTCCTGCTGCTTGCCGCCTGCAACTCGGAACGCGGAGCCGGACCACTATTCGGAACCGACGCATCCGGTGAGACGGTCACGACCACGGATGGGGGGGGTTCCGGCAGCACGACCACCGTGGCCTCCACGCAGGCTGACCTCGAACCGTTGCCGATCCGCGAGGGTTTGGGAATATTCGACAACTACATCTGGCACATGGAGGTCAACACCGTCGGACCTACCGCCGGAGAGACCTCGAGCAACACCAGCGACTGGACATTCAACCGCGACCCGGAATCCCGGATCAGCCAGACTGTCTCGACGCAAACCGGACCAGACATCGAAGGTGTCGAAGAGACCGTGACCGACCTGTATGAGGTCGACGGCGAGACCTGCCAGTGGGATGGCGAAACGTGGACCCATAATGTCGCGACCGACCAGCAACAAGAGGTGCTTGAAGTCGTCCAGCGCCTCTTCGACGCCGTCATCGTCCCGGAGAACCCGGTCGCGATCGGCGCCGAGCCCGTCGCTGGTATCCCCGCCACGCACTATCGGTTCAGCGTCTCCGGCTTCGGGGCGGACTCGGGGGCACTGGTCACCGCCAACCAGATCGACTACTGGCTCGCAGATGGCACCGGCGTCGTCCTCAAGTACGAGATGGTGATCGAGAGCCGGAGTGGTCCCACGACGGATTCCACCGCCGAGGTCTACCGCATGGAAGGGTCAGCCGAGCTGCTGTCGGCGAACATCTTCGTGCCGGTGGTGTTGTCCCCCGACTGCCTGGCGATTCCACCAGAAACTTGAACCGAGATGGCGTTCGCCGAGTAGAGCATCTCCGTGCAGCCCGAGGCCGCC
>JBBTKD010000077.1:0-2934 GCA_038059105.1 Actinomycetota bacterium
GAGGCAGTCGGCAGGGAAGCTCTCGATGCCATCGTCGCCATCGAAGTGCCCGAGGCCGAACTGGTGGCGCGGGCCCTCGCCCGGGGTCGGAGCGACGACAACGCCACCACGGTCGTCAACCGTCTGGCGGTGTACCGCACCCAGACGGAGCCACTTGTCGAGTACTACCGCGGCTCGGGGAGGACCGTGGTGACGGTCGATGGCGTCGGAGAGATCCTCGAAGTTCTCAGCCGGATCGTGGCAGTACTCGCATCGTGATGACGATCAAGTCGGCATCCGACTTCGCCGACATGCGGCGGGCGGGACGGGTGGTAGCCAAGATCCACGAGGCCTTGCGGGAAGCCGCCAACCCCGGCGTGTCACTCCTCGACCTGGATGCCATCGCCGCCCGCATCACCCGCGACGCCAAGACGACGTCCAACTTCCTCAACTACCACGGGTTCCCGGCGTACACCTGTCTGTCGGTGAACGATCAGATCGTCCACGGCATCCCCAGCGCACGAACCCTCGAGGAGGGCGACATCCTCGGCGTCGATGCGGGCGCCATCTACGAGGGGTGGCACGCCGACGCCGCGATCACGATTGCGATTGGGACAATCCCCGACAAGACGAAGACCCTCATCGAAGCCACGGAGCGCGCCATGTGGGCGGGGATCGAGAAGTCGACGGTGGGCACCCGCCTCGGCGATGTCGGACACGCCATCGGCTCGGTCGCCGAGAAGCACGGCTTCGGCATCGTGCGCGAATACACCGGTCACGGCATTGGCCGCGAGATGCACGAAGAGCCCCAGGTGCTCAACTACGGCCGGCCCGGCACCGGTATGAAGCTTCGCAAGGGGATGGCGATCTGCATCGAGCCGATGTTCAACATGGGCAGCGACGCCACCCGGGTCCTCGACGACGGCTGGACCGTGGTCACCGACGACGGCTCCCTGTCAGCCCACTTCGAACACACCGTGGCAATCACCCCCGACGGCCCCAAGGTGTTGACGGAATAAGTAGGCACCAGGCACCAGGCTCCAGGCACCAGCCGGGGAGCGTATTTCGCGCTCTCGAGCCGTCCCGGCGGGTAATTGCCAATTGCGAATTGCGAATTGCGGAGGGCCCGTAAGGGCCCGACCTCTTCAACTTGTCCATATCCCCTTGCCGCATTACTCTTCCTCGTCCGGCCCTTCTTGGGGCCCTTTTGGTGTGTGTGCAGGCTGGTCCTGCAAGAGACGAACCGCTGACGACGTTGCGATACCGCGACCGTCGTCGGGTCCTCGGAGCCACCCCTTGTGGGTGATTCGTGCGCCCGATGCCGCCGCCCTGGGAGAGACGATCACCACGATGAAGGTCAGGCCGAGCGCCAAGAAGATGTGCGAAAAGTGTCGCATCATCCGTCGCCGCGGTCGG
Source organism: Actinomycetota bacterium (assembly GCA_038059105.1). Classification (GTDB taxonomy): domain Bacteria; phylum Actinomycetota; class Acidimicrobiia; order Spongiisociales; family UBA11373; genus UBA11373. Next base: position 1,396 of record JBBTKD010000077.1, read on the forward strand.
GTGTGGGTGATCTGTTCCAACCCTCGCCACAAGCAGCGGCAGGGGTAGCACGATGGCACGAATTTCAGGCGTAGACCTTCCTCGCAACAAGCGCGTCGAGATCGGTCTCACCTACATCTACGGCGTTGGACGCAGCCACGCGCTCGATGCGTGCGTAACCCTCAAGATCGATCCCAACACCAAGATCAGTCAACTCACTGACGACGAGGTCAATCGGATCCGGCAGTACATCGACGCCAACTTCCGCGTCGAAGGTGATCTCCGGCGTGAGGTGGCGCAGAACATCAAGCGCAAGGTCGAGATTGGGAGCTACGAAGGTGTTCGTCACCGTCGCGGCCTCCCGGTTCGGGGACAGCGGACACACACCAACGCTCGCACCCGCAAGGGACCGCGTTCGGCGATTGCCGGCAAGAAGAAGGCGACCAAGAAGTAATGGTTGAGAAGAAGAAGACGCGTCGCCGGGAACGCCGCAACATCCTCCACGGCGAAGCGCACATCACAGCAAGTTTCAACAACACGATCATCAACATCACCGACCTCGACGGAAACACTCTGGTGTGGACCTCGGGAGGCACGGTCGGGTTCAAGGGTTCGCGTAAGTCGACCCCCTACGCTGCGCAGGTTGCTGCCGAGCAGGCCGCTCGTCGCGCCGGCGAGTACGGGATGCGCAAGGTGGACGTGATCGTGCGTGGTTCGGGTTCAGGACGGGAGACTGCGATTCGCACGCTGCAGACCATGGGCATGGAAGTCACCGGCATTCGTGACATCACTCCGATGCCCCACAACGGTGTTCGTCTCAACTCACGACGGAGAGGTGCCTGATGGCTCGCTACACCGGATCCGTGTGCAAGCTCTGCCGTCGGGAGCGCACCAAGCTCTTCTTGAAGGGGGCGCGCTGCGAATCGAGCAAGTGCGCCATCGAGCGCAAGCCCTATCCCCCCGGTGAGCATGGCAAAGGCCGCGTCCGCGAGACGCAATACCTGATCCAGTTGCGCGAGAAGCAGAAGGCGCGTCGCATCTACGGGGTGCTCGAAAAGCAGTTTCGTCGCTACTACGCCGAGGCCGCCAAGGCGAAGGGCATCACCGGCGAGACCCTTCTGCAGATCCTGGAGAGCCGTCTCGACAACGTGGTCTACCGCGCCCACTTCGCCGAATCGCGCTCCCAGGCTCGCCAGTTGGTGTCCCACGGCCATTTCCGCATCAACGGCCGCCGCGTCACCGTGCCCTCGCTCCGGGTTCGTCCCGGAGATGTAGTGACGATGCGCGAGGCGAGCAAGGAAATGATCGTCGTGCAGCACGCCGTCGACACCTCCCGTCGCACCGCCTCCGACTGGCTCGAAGTCGAGCTCGCCGCTCGCAAGATCACGATCACCCGCATTCCCAGCCGTGCGCAGATCGACACGCAGGTCCAGGAGCAGCTGATCGTCGAGTTGTACTCGAAGTAAGGGGTTTGCCAGTGTTGATCGTTCAACGTCCGCACATCGAAGAAGAAGTCGTCGACGACAACCGTTCGCGGTTCATCGTCGAGCCGCTCGAGCC
>JBBTKD010000078.1:0-13717 GCA_038059105.1 Actinomycetota bacterium
CCCACGAAGACCGCCTGACGAACCATCTGCGACGAACGATTCACGCCGGCCGCCTCGAGTCGGGGAGCGGATGCGCTGAAGATCATCAGGAGCCCGAGCGCGCTGAGCGCGGCGACCGTGCCGATGAGGATGAAGTCTGGCTTCACCGAACTGCGACCGCGGAACTCCCCTCCCCCGATTGCGGTCATCGCTCGGTGTCCAACCCGGGACGCACCGGATCAGGATCCTCGCCCATGAGGAACTGAAAGATGCGGCGAGCGGCGGGAGCAGCGACACGGCCGCCCGATCCTCCCTGCTCGATCACGACAGCCACCACCCACTGCGGATCGCTCAGCGGAGCGGCGCCCACGAACCACGCGGTGTCGACCTCCTGGTCGTCCTCGGTGAGGGCCTGCACGATCTCCGCGGTACCGGTCTTGCCACCGACCTCCTGGAGCGCGGCGCATTCATCGTCGGGCTCGTCGTCGCAGAACCCGGAGAAGGCGAGTCGTGCCGTGCCATTCGGGCTGTTCACGACGCCATTGAGGTCGATCCGGAGCCGTGCGATCGTCGCGGGCTTGAGGTCGAGCTTCCGGATGGTGCTCGGCGGGTTGGTGAACAACACATTGTTCTCCGAGTCGCGCACGGTGGCTGCCACCCGCGGCTGCCATACCGTTCCCCCGTTCACGAGTGCGCCGTACGCCACCGCCATCTGGAGCGGGGTGACGGTAAGCGCACCTTGACCCGTCGCAATGTTCATGACGTCGCCGCCCGCCCAGCCACCTTCGGAGCGCACCACCCCCGTCTGGTTCTGCTGGTGGAACTGGAACCACTCGCGGTCGGGCACGAGTCCGGCCTGTTCGAAGGGGAGGTCGATTCCAGTGACCTTGCCAAATCCAAGCGATCGTGCCCACACCTGGAGCAAGTCCTCATCCCACTGCACACCGCGGTTCTGCCAGATCTCGAGAGCGATCGACCAGTAGTAGAGGTTGCACGACTGGTGGAGCGACTCACCCAGATTCACCAGTCCGTGACCTTCGGCCTTCCAGTCGTTCAGCGGAGGAGTGCTGGGAAAGAGCAACTGACCGTCGCAGAAAAAGAGTGTCGGATCCTGCGATCGGTCGACGACGTCGAGGTAGTCCTCCTCGAGCGCCGGAGAGATACCGCGCTCGAGAGCGAGGCCGTACACGATCGTCTTGAAGGACGAGCCCGGTGGATAGAGGCCCTGGATGGCGAAGTTGTTGAACGCCGCCTTCTCGGAGAGAACTTCCCACTCCGCCTGGGTGAGGCGCCCATCGGAGAAGACAGCCGGGTCGAACGATGGGAGTGAGGCCATGGCCAGCACCGAGCCATCGGTCGGATCGAGGACGACCGCGGAGGCCCGTTTGACCGGCTCGCCGTCCTGGCGAGCCAGGGCGATCGCCGAGTTCAGGGTGCTCTCCACGAACCGCTGGATGTCGAGATCGATGGTCGTGACGAGGCTGCCCCCGGGCTGTGGCGGGATCTCCTCAAGGATCCCTAGAACCTGCCCGGAGGCGTTGACGCGGTAGGTGATCGCACCGGGTGTCCCGCGCAAGAGCCGGTCGTAGGAACGCTCGACGCCAAACTTGCCGACGCGGTCACCCAACGAGATGCCGGGACGATCGAGATCCTCTTCGCCCGGAGCGCCGATGTATCCGACGATGTGTGCCGCTGTTTCCCCGAGCGGATACACGCGAACGGGAATGGCCTCGATGGTCACTCCAGGGAACCGCTCGTTGTTCTCGAGCACGAACACCCCTGTCGACTGCGAGATCTCCTCACCGAGGGGGAACCGCGCGCCTACCCCACGATGCTCGAACTCGGTGTAAATGTCCGCGGCGGAGATGCCGAGCAATGCGGAGAGGTTCTGGATGAGACCCTCCTCCTGGCCCGACGGCACGAGTTTGCGATCCACGATGACGCGAAGTGACGCCACGGTCCCCACCATGATCTCCCTGCCGTCGCGATCGAAGATGTCGCCGCGAGGCGCCTCGATCACCACACTTCTGATCTGCTGGCTCTCCGCCGTCTCCAGTGCACTGGCGAGATCGGTCACCTGGAGCACCCACATGCGGAGGAGAAGCAGCGAGAACATCAAGGCGACGATGCCAGCGACCACGCCGAGCCGCCATCCGATCCTCATATCGTGAAGGCCGTGTCACGTCGACGGCTGATCCCGAGCGTCAACGGAATCAGCGGAAGGATCAACGGGGCGAGGATGACGTTGTACACGGCGGGAAGTGCCAGCTTCTTCAGGATCCCTGCGTCGGCAAGCGTCTTCTCCCCAAAGATCGTACCGAGGACCGAAAACAGTGCGAGTCCCCCGATGCTGACGACGAGCACAAAGGGTCCAATAAGCCCGAAGTCGTCTTCAAATCGATCGCGAAAGCGCAGAACGCTGAATGCCACGGTCGTCATCACCAGCGCCCAGAGCCCGAGCGGGGTCTCGGAGAGCAGGTCCTGGAGGAGCCCCGCGCCGAATCCGGTGAGAAGTGCGTACTCGGCAGGGAGGTATCGGGCATACGCCATCACGACCAGTACCACGAGAGCAGGGGCAGCGTCGAACGGACGGAGACGCACGAAGAGCGTCGTCTGCAGCGCCACTGCGACGACGACGACCGCTGCCAGGAGGACCGCGCGACGCGCCTTCATGGTTCGATCCCACCTGAGGTGGCAGTGGTGCTGCTGCCGGGAATCGTGGTCGTGGTGGTGGTCGTGGTCGTCGGAGCGTCTTCCGTCTCACCCTCAGCGGGGGCCGATGGGTCGGTGGGAACGGAGATCGGGAGACGGTCGCCGCCCTCGAAACCGGCGACGACAGCGTCGTCACGCGTAAAGACCAACACCTTGACGAAATCGATGCGGGTGATTGCAGACGCAGGATCCGCAGTGGTACGCAGGGCGAATCCCACCTCGGAGCGAGCAGCCTCGCGTACCCTCGCAACGGCGATCCCCGCCGGAAAACGCCCGTCGGCGGTGACAAGGAGGTCCCTCACAACGACGGCGGCATCCGTGTTGAACATCTCGAGCGACATTGGCCCGCTCCCCCGGCCCCGTAACACTCCGGTTTCTCCGGTGCGTTCGACTCGGACCGCGACTACGAATGTCGGATCAGTGATGAGTATCACCCGGGCGACGGTGTCGGTTACGGCGACCACCCGGCCGATCAGTCCGCCCTCGTCGACGACAGGCATATCGAGACCAACACCATCGTTGCTGCCCTTGTCGATGACCCTGAGGTGATCGAACTCCGAGACCCCAATCGCGAGCACCCGGGCGGTGATCGTGTCGACATCCTCGGGGGGGTCGATGTCGAGGAGTAACTCCAGCTCGTGCACCCGGATCCGGATGCTCTCTGATTCCTGTACCTGCCGTTCGGCCTCGGCCAACCGATCCCGCAATTGCCGGTTCTCTTCGCGCAGACTGAAGAGGTCGCTCAGGCTCTCGAAGAAGTCCGCCACTGGCCGGGTAGCAGCGGTAAAGGCGCGCTGCACCGGAGTGAACACCGACTGCGTGCCGTCACGCAGCGTGGATCCAAGTCCGGCGCCTTCGGCGCGCAGATCGATGGTGATCAGCACCAGCGAGATGACGATCAGGCCGATGAAGATGCCTGTAGGACGATCAACGTTGCTCGGCCGCCACATTCAGCGGCCCGCCGTCAGAGGTTCCCCGCCGTCGTCGTCAGCACTTCCTGGAGCATGTCGAAGTCCTCCAGGCAGGCACCCGAACCGAGAACGACCGAATGGAGCGGGTTCTCGGCGGTGACGACGGGGGTCCCGGTCTCGTTGGCGATGCGAACGTCGAGTCCACGGAGAAGAGCTCCTCCGCCGGTGATGACGATCCCGCGCTCCATGACGTCGGCCGACAACTCCGGCGGCGTCTTGTCGAGACAGTATTTGATGGCGTCGATCATCCCCGTCACGGGCTCCTCTATCGCCTCGCGAACCTCGGCAGCGGTGATGACGACCGTCTTGGGGAGTCCGGTGATCAGGTCGCGACCACGGATTTCGGCGTTCGGCTCGTCGCTGAAGGGCCACGCCGACCCGATCGCCATCTTCAGTTGCTCCGCCGTGCGGTCACCGAGCAGCAGGTTGTACTCCTTCTTCACCCAGTTGACGATCGCCTCGTCCAACTCGTCGCCAGCGATCCGAGCGGAACGGGAGACGACGATGCCGCCCATCGAAATCACGGCAACCTCGGTGGTTCCACCACCGATGTCCACGATCACCGAGCCGGTGGGTTCGTGGATGGGGAGGTCAACGCCGATCGCCGCAGCCATCGGCTCCTCGATCGTGTAGGCCCGCCGGGCACCGGCGTGATAGGCAGCCTCCTCGACGGCGCGGCGCTCCACCCCGGTGATCCCTGAGGGGACGCAAATGATGATCCGGGGACGGGCCCAACGCCGTGGCTGAACCTTCTTGATGAAGTACCGCAACATCTTTTCGGTGATGTCGAAGTCGGCGATGACCCCGTCCCGAAGCGGCCGAATGGCCTGAATGTGAGAGGGGGTGCGCCCGATCATCCGCTTGGCCTCGAGCCCTACTGCCAGTGCCCGATTGTCCCTGGTATTGATCGCCACCACCGATGGCTCATTGAGCACGATCCCCTGACCGCGGACATACACCAGGGTGTTGGCGGTGCCGAGGTCGATTGCCATGTCGCGGGTGGCCAGCGACGCGAGATTGCTCACCATGATGTAATTCCCCAGTGGGTTGCGCGGAGTGTACCCCCGCCTGGTTTCAATCGAAGAACAGTGAGATTTCGCGACCCGCGCTCTGCACCGAGTCGGAGCCGTGCACGATGTTTTCGGTGATCACGGTTCCGAAGTCTCCACGCAGCGTGCCCGGTGGTGCCTCGGCCGGATTCGTTGGTCCCATCAGGGTTCTCACCACGGCCACGGCCTTGGGGCCTGACCATTCCATCGCGACGACGGGTCCCCCGGTGATGAATCCGACCAACTCGCCAAAGAAGGGCTTCTCTGCGTGCTCGGCGTAGTGCCGACCCGCCAACTGCTCATCGATCGTGAGCATTCGCATCCGTTCCAGGTGGAGTCCCTTGCGCTCAAGGCGCCCGATCACCTCGCCGACGAGTCCGCGCCGCACCCCATCGGGCTTGACCATGACGAAGGTGTGTTCCATTTCGACCTAGCTATCGGAGGGTTGTGCCGGGGAGGGTAACAAGGTCGGGCCCTCCGGGCCCTCCGCAATTCGCAATTGGCAATTCGTAAGAACGACGCAATGGGCAATGGGCGACACCGCGAAGACACTGCTCTTGCGGTACGTGGAGAGCCGCGCACCTAGTGGACCGTCGCCGAAATAGGGCGCCGTGTCTCTCCGGCCCTCGACGCCCCTGGCTTCGCCTTCCTCCTCGACGCAGTGCACGACTGCGCCTTCGTCGTCAGGCTGTGCCAGATGACGCCGATGGCTCGGAGATACCCTGGCGCGGCGACGGACCACTAGCACCGCCCTAGCCCCTGACACCTAGCCCCCCGCCTTCGCCCCTCGCCCCTATCCAACGCCCAGCGCCGCTCTCGCCTCCCCCACCACGTACAGCGACCCCGTGACCAGGACGTGTTCCCCCGTGTGCCGCGCGGCTGCGAGTGCCTCCACCACGGAACCATGGGGGGTGGCGGGTACTCCGAGGTGCGCTGCGGCGAGCTCGGCGGCCTCACCAGCGGGCATCGCCCGCGGCGAGTCGGCAGCGGCGGTGTGGACTGCCTGCACACGGCCGCGCAGCGCGTCGAACATGGCGGGGACGTCCTTGTCGCGCATCGCTCCGAACACGGCCACCCAGGTCACTCCGGCGAACTCCTCACGGAGCGCGGCGGCGAGCGCCTCCATGCCTGCGGGATTGTGCGCTCCGTCGGTCAGCAGCCATGGCTCTCTCCCCAGGACCTCGAGTCTGCCTGGCGATACCACCAGGGCTGCGGTCTCACGAACCGCCGCCTCATCGAGAGCTCGATTGAAGAGACACTCGACCGCGGCAACCGCAACTGCAAAGTTGGTGACCTGATGCCGACCGCGCAACCGCAGGTCGATTCCGGTGTATTCGCCGTGGATCCCTGCCATGTCGAAAACCCATCCGTGATCCGAGGGCGCCTCATCGACCGGGCGGTACTCCGATCCGAAACGGAACCAGCGGGCGGCCTGTTCGACGGCGCGCGCTTCGGCCACGACCAGAGCGTCGGAATGCATGTCACCGGTCACGAGGTCGGCACCGGTGTCGAGGATCGCCAACTTCTCTGCGGCGATCGCGATGATGGTGTCGCCGAGGTACTCCGTGTGCTCCAGGTCGATGTTGGTCACGACCGCCACTTCTGACGTGGCGGCGTTGGTGGCGTCCCATCGACCCCCGAGCCCTGTCTCGATGACGCCGACGTCGACGCTGCGTTCGGCAAACCATGCAAAGGCGAGCGCCGTGATGAGCTCGAAATATGTGATGCCATCGCCGGTGCGCTCTTCGTACATGTCGACGATCGGCGCAAGCAGCGCCATGGCCTCGGCGAGCTCAGCAGGAGCGATGGTTCGGCCGGCCACTTCGAAACGCTGCTCGACTCGGTCGAGATGCGGCGAGGTGAAGAGACCGGTCGACAGTCCGTGAGCCGAGATGAGCGACGCGATCATGCGCGACGTCGTCGTCTTTCCGTTGGTGCCGGCGATGTGCACGATGGGATAGCCCTCGTCTGGCCGGGCGAGCATGTCGAGGAGACCCGTGATCCGTTCCAGACCCGGTTTGACCCCGCGCCCGATGTGGGAGTCGAGGTAGGCGATTGCTGCGGCGTAATCCGTTGCGCTATCCCAGCTCGGATCGCTGCGCGGTCAGCTTTGCCAGCGTGGCCAACCAGTCCTCGGCCCGCGCCCGCTCCTTGGCGACGATGTCGGCGGGGGCGCGCTCGACGAACTGCGCATTGGCCAGCTTGGCCGCAGTCCTGGCGACCAACGCCTCGAGTTCGGTGATCTCGCGGTCGAGGCGAAGTCGCTCGGCCCCGATATCGACCAGTCCATCGAGGGAGATCAGCGCCTGCAGTGAACCCGAGACGACCTGGCTGTAGTTTGCCCCTTCGGTCGCGGCTCCCGCCCGGGGTTCGAACCCGGCGAGTGCCTTGAATTGCGGTGCCCACCAACTCTCCATCACGCCTGCCGGATCGGCGATAACGATGTCGAGGGGGTGGCGTGGGCCGAGGCCGTGCTCAGCACGGAATCGCCGTACCCCACTGACGATTTCGCGGAAGTTCTCGAACCCCGCAGGCTCGTCATGCGACGGCGGTGTGGGCCAACGGGATGCGGCAATGAACCCGTCCCCGACAAGGTGCTGCCACAACTCCTCGGTGAGGTACGGGATCGCGGGATGGAACAGCTTGAGGAGGTCTCGCATCACCACTCCGAGGGTGGCCTTTGTCGCTTCGTCTCCTGCGCGCAGCTGCGCCTTGGCCATCTCCAGGTACCAGTCGAACACCTCACCCCAGGCAAAGTTGTACAGCGTGCTGAACGCATCCGAAAAGCGGTAGTCGTCGAGGAGTGCATCTACTTCGTCAGAGGCAGCACGCAGGCGCGCGAGCACCCAGGTCGCCTCTGGACCAGGTCGGTCCGGATAGCCACCGTTGGCGGGCACATTCCCCTCGCCGAGGTGGCTGAGCGCGAACCGAATCGCGTTCCACAGCTTGTTGCCAAAGCGGCGCGCCGCATCCACCGACTCCGTCTGGAACGGCACATCCTGGTTCGGGGCGGCTGCCTGCATCAGGGCGAGACGGAGGGCATCGGCGCCGTACTCCCTCACCACGTCGAGAGGATCGACGCCGTTTCCCAGCGACTTTGACATCTTGCGACCGTCCTCGGCGCGGATCATCCCGTGGATCACCACATCCGGGAACGGCTTGCAGCCCGTGAGGTGCAGGCCGAGTTGGATCATCCGCGCCACCCAGAACGAGATGATGTCGTAGCCGGTGACCAACACCGAATTCGGGTAGAAGGCGCGGTAGTCCGCGGTGTCCTCGGGCCAACCGAGGGTCGAGAACGGGAACAGCCCCGAGGAGAACCAGGTGTCGAGGACGTCTTCGTCCTGGCGGAGCGATTTCGATCCGCACCGGCAGGCTGCCGGGGCCTCCATGGCCACGCTCATCTCGCCGCAGTCGTCGCAGTACCAAGCGGGGATACGGTGGCCCCACCAGATCTGCCGGGAGATGTTCCAGTCACGCAGGTTCTCCATCCAGTGGAAATAGGTCTTCTCCCATCGCTCCGGGATGAAACGGATGTCTCCGCGCTTCACCGCCTCCATGGCGGGACCCACCAGCGGGGCGACTCGAACGAACCACTGCTCGGACAAGTAGGGCTCGACGACGGTGTGGCAGCGCTCGCAGTGACCCACCGAGTGCTCGTGGGGTTCGGTCTTTATCAGAGCGCCCTCGGCGGCCAGCGCCTCCTTGACGGCGCGTCGGGCGTCCATCCGGTCGAGCCCGGCGAAGCGACCGCCGTTGGCGTTGATCACCCCGCCCTCGTCCAATATCACGACCGCCTCGAGCCCGTGGCGTCGGCCGATCTCGAAGTCGGTCGGGTCGTGGGCCGGCGTCACCTTCACCGCGCCGGTGCCGAAGGTGGGATCCACCGCGCTGTCGGCAACGATCGGCACTTCCCGGTCGACGAGCGGCACCCGCACGGTCTTGCCGATCATGTCGCGGTATCTCGGGTCATCAGGATGAACCGCTACCCCGGTGTCGCCGAGCATGGTCTCGGCCCTGCTCGTCGCCACCTCAATACCACCGGAGCCTTCGGTGAACGGATAGCGAATGTGGACGAGTTCGCCGAGCTCGTCCTCGTGCTCGACCTCGACGTCGCTGATCGCAGTGCGGTCCCGGGGACACCAGTTGATGATCCGTGTGCCGCGATAGATGAGGTCTTCGTGATAGAGGTCGACGAAGACCTTGCGAACCGCTGCGGAGAGACCCTCGTCCATCGTGAAACGTTCCCGCGTCCAGTCGGTCGAAAACCCCATCCGACGAATCTGCTGGGTGATGGCGCCACCGGAACGGGCCTTCCACAACCACACCTGCTCGATGAACCGCTCCCGGCCCAACTCCTCGCGGGTCATCCCCTCCTTGGCGAGCTCACGCTCCACGACGATCTGCGTGGCGATCCCTGCGTGATCGGTTCCGGGAAGCCACAGCGCCGCAAAGCCTTGCATTCGCTTGCGCCGGATGATCACGTCCTGGATTGTCTGGTCGAGGGCGTGACCCATGTGAAGCGACCCAGTGACGTTGGGCGGAGGAATGACGATGCAGAACGGAGGCCCGCCCGCGTTCAGCTCAGGCCGAAAAACCCCGGCCTTCTCCCAGCGGGAGTACCAGTCCGCCTCGACCCGCTGCGGATCGTACGCCGGATCCATCGGTGGTTCCCCTCATCGTGGGGGCAGGATAGTCGGCCGCCAAAGAGGTCGGCCGCCAGTGGCGGCCGACAGTCATCAGTCTTCAGTCATCAGCCAGAACCGGTCAGGCCAGACGGCGCGGCTGAACCCGACCCACGCTCTGGCTGAAGACTGAGGACTGAAGACTGCCTTCTTAGGCGCTTCGCTCTTTCGGAAGCGTCTTCCCGATGTCTTGCATCGGGATCAGGGTCGGGTTGACGCGTTCCCGCACGACCGTGCCGTCGATGACCACCCGGGCGACGTCGTGGCGTGAGGGGAGCTCGTACATGGTGTTCAGCAGCACCTCTTCGAGGATGGCGCGCAGGCCGCGCGCCCCGGTGCCGCGCAGCAGTGCCTGGTCGGCGACCGAGGTGAGAGCGTCGTCGGTGAAGACCAACTCCACCCCGTCCATCTCGAAGAACTTGGCGTACTGCTTGATCAGGGCGTTCTTCGGTTCGAGCAGCACCTTGATCATCTGGTCACGATCGAGATCGTGGACGGTCGACACCACCGGGAGGCGGCCGATGAACTCGGGGATGAGACCGAATCCCATGAGATCCTCGGGGAGCACCTGAGACAGCGTGTCTCCGTCGCGGGTCTTCTTGGCGTGCACGTGAGCGTCGAACCCGATCGTCCGCTTGCCGATCCGAGCCTCGATGATGTGCTCCAGGCCGCTGAACGCTCCACCGCAGATGAAGAGCATGTTGGTGGTATCGATCTGCAAGAACTCCTGATGGGGATGCTTGCGGCCGCCCTGCGGAGGCACCGACGCCACCGTGCCTTCGAGAATCTTGAGAAGGGCTTGCTGCACGCCCTCACCAGAAACATCGCGGGTGATCGAGGGGTTCTCCGCCTTCCGGGCGATCTTGTCGATCTCGTCGATGTAGATGATGCCGGTCTCCGCCCGCTTGATGTCGAAGTCGGCGGCCTGGATCAACTTCAGCAGGATATTCTCGACATCTTCACCGACGTAGCCGGCCTCGGTGAGTGCGGTGGCGTCGGCGATCGCAAATGGCACATTGAGGCGTCGTGCCAGGGTCTGCGCCAACAGCGTCTTGCCCGAACCGGTCGGTCCGATCAGAAGGATGTTCGACTTGGAAAGTTCGACGTCGTCCTTCGGTCGCTGTCCGGCCCGCACCCGCTTGTAGTGGTTGTAGACGGCGACTGCGAGAACCCGCTTGGCCCGCTCCTGACCGACGACGTACTCGTCGAGGAACCGGTTGATCTCGACCGGCTTGGGGAGTTCGGAGAATGGCGTCTCCTCGGTGGTGGCGAGCTCCTCCTCGATGATCTCGTTGCAGAGATCGATGCACTCGTCACAGATGTAGACGCCGGGACCGGCGATCAGCTTCTTCACCTGCTTCTGCGACTTGCCGCAGAACGAGCACTTGAGGAGGTCGCCGCCCTCGCCGAACTTGGTCATCAAGATTCCCTTTCGGCTATCCGGCTACGGCCTTGAGTTCCCGACCCTCGAGTACGACGTCGACGACTCCGTATTCCTTGGCCTCGCCGGCCGTCATCCAGAAGTCGCGATCCGTATCGGTCTTGATCTTCTCCAGGGGCCTTCCGGTGTGGAAGGAGAGGATCTGGTTCATCTCGTCCTTGACCCGGATGATCTCGCGAGCGTGAATTTCGATGTCGGTCGCCTGACCTTCGAGACCGCCGATGTGGGGCTGGTGAAGCATGATGCGAGCGTGGGGCAGCGCGAATCGCTTCCCCTTGGCACCGGCCGCAAGCAGCACGGCAGCCGCCGAGGCCGCCTGCCCCATGCAGTAGGTGGCGATGTCGGGCTTGACGAAGTTCATCGTGTCGTAGATCGCCATCAGCGACGTCATCGCTCCACCCGGTGAGTTGATGTACAGGGCAATGTCCTTATCGGGATCGTCGCCCTCAAGATGAAGCAACTGCGCCATCACCAGGTTGGCGACCGTGTCATCGATGGGGGTGCCCAGGAAGATGATCCGCTCCTTGAGCAGGCGGCTGTAGATGTCAAAGGCCCGCTCGCCGCGGCTCGTCTGCTCGACGACGGTGGGAACCAGGTAGCTGTTCTCGATCATGTCTCGACCTCCACGGGCTTCTGCCCGTCTTCATCGTCGGGGTCGGCCTCCGCCGACGCATCCCCGTCTTCGTCAATCTCGGGACGTTGCCCCCGGGCGGGCAACACGACCTCGGAACCTGCGGCGTCGACCGGCACCACGAGGTCGAGGATTCGATCGATCGCCTTGCGACGGAGGATATCACCGGCCAGTGCCAGTTCCCGACCACCCTCGGAAAGCGCCTCCACGTACTCCTCCCGGGACACCCGGGCCACCGCGGCAAGCGCCGTTATCGCATCCTCCAACTCCGCAGGCTCGACGGTGATTCCCTCTTGATCCGCAACCGCCTCGAGAAGCAGCCTGGTCTTGAGGTTGAGCGCGCTCTGTGAACGCAGGTCTGCCACGAAGGCGTTCTCGTCCTGCCCCGTCAATGCGAGGTACTGGTCGAACCGGACCCCTTGCTGCTCGAGGCGATGAGCGAACCGATGAAAGATTGAATCCATTTCGGCTTCGATGAGGCCATCGGGGATCGACACATCGAGTGCCGTCACGAGATTTGACAGTGCCCCGTCCTCGACATGCCGCCATGCGGAGCGGCGCCGAATCTCGGTCATCTGCTGGGCGAGTTCGGCGCGCATCTCGACCACGGTCTCGAACTCGGACACCTCCGCAGCCCACTCATCCGTGAGTGCGGGCAAACGCTTCGCCTTCACCTGCTTGACCAGGACGCGCACCTTTGCCGGCCGACCGGCGTCGCCGCCGATTCCGTCGGGTAGCACCGTATCGAACGCCACGATGGCGCCGGCACCGACACCGCGGAGAACCTGATCCATACCATCGAGGAACGCGCCGGAGCCGATCTCGTAGAGCATGTCCCTGGCGGATCCGGCGGCGTACTCGGTGCCATCCACCGATGTGGTCACGTCGACGGAAACCAGGTCGCCGTCGAATCCCTCCCGGGACACGTCTTCGAGTTCCGCAAACTGGTTGCGCATCCGCTCGATCTGGCCGTTGACGTCGTCGTCCGAGACCTCGGGGATCTCCACTTCGATTCTCATCCCGGCGTACTCGGGGACCTCTCTGACGGTCGGCCACAAGGTGACGAGTACATCAGCCTGCACCTCGTCGCCGCCGTCTCGCAGATCAGCGAGACGGGGGGTCACCGCGGGAGTGAGGTCAGCATCAGTCAGAACCTGGCTGAGCACGGCAGGAAGCGCATCGTCGATGGCTTCCTTGCGCAGGGCCGCCGCGCCCACCATCGATTCGACAACCTTCAGCGGAGCCTTACCCGGGCGAAAGCCCTTGACCTTGGTGTCCTTGGCAAGACGCGCCGCCGCACTCTTCTTGCCCTTCTCCAACGCATCGGCCGTGAGGGTGACAGTCACCATCCGCTCGAACGGTCCTGTCTCGCGAACTTCGGTCACACACACTCCCATGACGGCAAAGGGCGAGACGACTGCGTCGTCTCGCCTCGGGGTGACCGAGGGGACTTGAACCCCCGACCTCCAGGGCCACAACCTGGCGCTCTAACCAACTGAGCTACGGCCACCATGGCAGGGATCCGGTGGACGTGCCCCTGGAGGGATTCGAACCCCCGACCAAGAGCTTAGAAGGCTCCTGCTCTGTCCTCTGAGCTACAGGGGCGAGCCGACCATTCCACCGGATCTCCGAGCGGGTGAAGGGAATCGAACCCTCACCACCAGCTTGGAAGGCTGGAGCTCTGCCATTGAGCTACACCCGCGCGAGGAGCGGAGGATAGGGCCTGCAGAGGGTGATCTCAGGCACCAGGCATCAGGCATCAGGCATCAGGCATCAGGCATCAGAAAGAGAAAGAGAAAAGAGAAGAGAAAGCGAAGAGAAAGCGAAGAGAAAGCGAAAGACAGACGTCAGGTTCCGGGATTTCTTCCTGATACCTGATACCTGATACCTGATGCCTCTCTTCGTGCGGGCGGTGGGACTCGAACCCACATCGGACCGAAGCCCACCGGATCCTAAGTCCGGCGCCTGTACCAATTCGGCTACACCCGCGAGGCAGGCACCAGGCACCAGGCTCCAGGCACCAGCCGGAATTCAGAGCAGGCACCAGGCATCAGGCACCAGCCGGAATTCAGAAAGGAAGATACTGACCGCGCACTCCACGGCACGCGCGGCTCCGGTTGAAACCTGGAGCCTGGTGCCTGGTGCCTGACGCCTCTCTTGTGGGTCGCCAGGGACTTGAACCCTGAACCTGCGGGTTAAGAGCCCGTTGCTCTGCCATTGAGCTAGCGACCCCGAACAAGGGAGACTAG
>JBBTKD010000079.1:0-1556 GCA_038059105.1 Actinomycetota bacterium
GAGTTTGTCTCACGACTCCCCCCGGTTCCGCGAGCTCCTCAAGAGGTGGCATCACCGTTTTCTGCCCTCCTACGAGCGCGAACTGGAGAGGGCGGTGGGAGATTGCAAGACGCTCATCGACCTCGGCTGCGGCTATCCCTCACCGATTCGCAGCTTCTCCTCGCGTCTGCACACCGTCGGAGTGGACGCATTCGCATCAGATCTCGAGCGGAGCAGGGCCGAGGGAATCCATAACGACTATCGCGAGATGGACGTGTTGAAGGTGGGAGACCACTTTGCGAAGGACTCATTCGAGTGCGCCCTCGCCTCCGACCTCATCGAACACCTGACCAAGGAGCAAGGTCAGGAACTGATCGAGATGATGGAGGCGCTGGCGCGGCGACGAGTGATCATCTTCACACCGAACGGCTACTTGCCTCAGACCGCTCACAGCGGCAACCCGTGGCAAGAGCACAAGTCTGGCTGGTCGGTAAGCGAGATGCGGGAAGCGGGGTATCGGGTCATCGGCATCAATGGATGGAAGCCTCTGCGGACAGAGCGTGCTCGGATTCGATTCAAGCCGGCGTTCTTCTGGAGACTCGTGTCGGATCTGACCCAGCTTTTCGTGCGCAGGCGTCCCGAGTCCGCCTTTCAGATCCTCTGTGTCAAGGATCTTGCGAGTGACTAGACGTCGCCTTTCGACTTGCGCCGAAACATTCCGGTGAGCATGGCGTTGCGCCTGATGTTCTTGAAGTTCTTCCAGGCGCGCTTCTTGTCAACCTTGACCCGCTCGAAAGTCGGTTCGTACTTGGAACCGAGGTGGGTGGAGAGTGCCCGGAGCGTGTGAAGCCACATCTTGTCTTCGGCGCGGCTGCCGTAGGCCATGAACCCGACTTCATACATCGGATCGTTCGCCCTGATCAGGGCGGACACCTGGGCGATCGTGTGATCGTCCTCGTCGTGGGCGCTGAACGTGATCCAACCGGCAAACGGATGCCCCTCCGGCGTGATGTAGGTGAACGAGCGGTCGTCGGCGTAGAGCACCATCACTCCCGTCGACAACTTCGTCGGTCCGCTCTTACCGGTGATGAGACCGATCTCGCCCGGTTTGATGCCGGCGATTGGCGCATAGAAGCGGTTGGTCTTCGGCCAGAAACGCCCGTACGAGGTCTTCCACACCGCGATGACTTCTTCGGGGTTCTTGCCGTCGATGCGAACCCGGTAGGTCTTCTGCCACATCTGACCAAAGCCCTGCAGGGGACCGGTGAGGCGCCGTCCGTGGACGGTCTGTCCCTTGGCCCCCTCAGGAACCGACTTCACCTCGAGCCGGTTGACGGGCTTCGCCCAGTTGTCGTCTCTCGATCCGGTCACGTCATGCCCCCGCGATCGCCGCGGCTTCGTGCTCGAAGATGCGGATCGCCTCATCGAGACGGGTGAGCGACAGGATCTCGCGGTAATGCGCCGACAACCCACACGCTCGCATCTCCTGGTTGTTGCGGTTCGCCCGGATGAGCGCGGTGACCAGCAGGCCGATACCGCCGCTGTTCATGTACTCCATCCCGGCAAAGTTGAGGATG
>JBBTKD010000080.1:0-5217 GCA_038059105.1 Actinomycetota bacterium
TGGGGGCCCCTGCCCCACGCCGGGCCGTCACTCGTAGGAGAGGTGAGGGTGGCGTGATCGCGTCATAGCTCTCCTGAGGTTCGGGCGATTCGGTTCTGACGCCGCGTCGTCACTCGTGGGAGCGCTGACGGTGTTCCCCTCCCGGAGAGCCGTGCACCGAGCACCGCCCTAGCCCCTCGCCCCTTCTTTTCTGGCTGACGACTGATGACTGAAGACTGAAGACCGCAGCGCCTGCCCCTAGCCTTCCGCGAAATGCTCGTCGCGTCTTCCTCTTTGTGGCTCGCCGAAACCAACTGCTGGGTGCTGGCCCGGGAGCACGGGGGACCGGCGATCGTCATCGACGCTCCTCCCGATGGAGACGGTGTCGCACGTCTCTTGGCGCGGCATGACCTCACACCGGTAGCGCTCCTCGCCACCCATGGCCACGTCGACCACATCGGGGGAGCGGGGAGTGTTGCAACACGCTTTGCCCTGAGTGCCTACATCCACCCCGATGACGACTGGCTCGCCCTCGATCCGGTCGAGCAGCTGCGCAATTTGTGGGGCATGACGCCGCCGGGTGACTTCTCGAGCCCCGAGCGGTGGGAGCACCTCCACCACGAACAGGTTCTCGACCTCGCTGGAATCCGGGTTGGCGTGATTCACACTCCGGGACACACCCCGGGGCACTGCTGTTTTCACGTTCCCGCTGAGGGCCTGCTGTTCAGCGGTGACCAGTTGTTCGCCGGTTCCGTTGGACGGACGGACCTTCCTCGCGGCGACCCGGTCGCACTCATGAAGAGCATGGGAGAGCGCGTGCTGGTTCTCCCACCGGACACCACAGTGCTTCCCGGGCACGGACCCGCCACTACCCTTGCCCGGGAGCTCGAGTCCAATCCTTTCCTCGAGACCTTTCGCACGTGATCCCCCGTCTCAAAGGCACTGACGACATCCTTCCGCCGGATTCCGCCAAGTGGCGGATTCTTCTTCGCGCCTTCGACGACCTGTCCGCGAAGTACGGGTACGACCTTGCCCTCATGCCGGTGCTCGAGAGCACCGAGCTGTTCGCGCGCGGGGTGGGCGCCGGCACCGAGGTGGTCGAGAAGCAGATGTACACGTTCGTCGACCGCGGTGGACGGTCCGTGACGCTTCGGCCCGAGTTCACCGCCGGGATCGTCCGCGCCTATCTCGAATCGGGTGGCAACGGAGTCATGAAGGTCGCAGCCTCCGGTCCACAGTTCCGCTACGAGCAGCCGCAGAAGGGGCGGCGCCGCCAGTTCTATCAGGTCGATCTCGAATACCTCGGAGAGCAGGGTGCGCGAGCCGACGTCGAGATCATCGAGATGTCGTACGAGTTGCTTGTCACAGTCGGGGTGCCCGGTATCACGGTGCACCTCAACTCGATCGGTGACGCTGCCGACCGTCTGGCGTACCGCGAGCTGCTCCGTGACTTTCTTCGCAGCGTTGCTGCCGAACTCTCGGCCGATGCCCGCAAGCGCATCGAAGACAATCCCCTGCGCGTCCTCGATTCGAAGATCGACGCCGACATCGTGGCCTCCGCCCCGGTGCCCCTTGACCACCTGGGGTCGGAGACCGCGGCACACTTTGCCGCAGTGCGGGCAGGTCTCGATGAGGCTGGCATCCCGTACGAGGTCGCACCTCGACTCGTGCGCGGCCTCGACTACTACAACCGCACAGTGTTCGAGTTGTTCTCGACCGCGTTCGAGGCTGCGCAGTCGTCGCTCGGCGGTGGCGGGCGATACGACCCGCTCGGTGAGTTGATCGGGGCCAAGCATCCCGTTCCGGCGGTTGGGGTTGCTCTCGGATGCGACCGTATCGTTGCCGCGATGCTGGCGCCGGCCGGCCCGCGGCTCGACCTATTCGTCGCCGTTGCCGCAGAGGCCCGGATCGTCGAGGCGGCGCGCTGGGTCCGTCGATTGCGCGAGGCAGGACATCGAGTGGACTGGACGGGCTCGGCGCCCTCGCTCAAGGCCCAGTTCAAGACGGCCGACCGCAGCGGGGCACGAGGCGTGGCGGTCGTCGGAGACGAGTGGGACGGCGGCGAGGTTCGGGTCAAGGACATGACGACGGGTGAGGAGACCACGGTGAGGATCGAGGAGGTTGGCGAGTGGCTGCACCGGTGAGAACGGCGCGAGCTGGCGAATTGCGGGAAACCGACTCGGGACGCGCCGTGCGTCTCGCCGGTTGGGTGGGCACGATCCGTGATCACGGTGGCGTGCTGTTCATCGATCTCCGCGACGCCTCAGGGATCGTCCAGGTGGTAATCGATCCTGTGGAGAACCCCGCCGCAGCCGAGGCGGGACGCCTGTTGCGCGACGAGTTCTGCATCTCGGTTGCAGGCAAGGTCCGGCCCCGACCCGGTGGCACCACGAACGCCGATCTCCTCACTGGCGCCATCGAGGTCGCCGTCGCAGAGCTCATCGTGCTCTCGGCATCCGATCCGCTTCCGTTCCGCATCGACGATCGCGCCGATGTCGATGAGTTGCGCCGCCTCGAATACCGGTACCTCGATCTGCGCCGACCGCGGATGGCCGCCAACCTGCTTGCACGGTCTCGGGCGATGGGTGCAATGCGCACCACGATGCTCGCTCAGGGATTTCTCGAGGTCGAGACTCCGACGCTGGTGAAGTCGACTCCGGAAGGTGCTCGCGACGTCTTGGTGCCGAGCCGCCTCCGTCGCGGATCGTTCTATGCCCTCCCGCAGTCTCCGCAGTTGTTCAAGCAGCTCCTCATGGTGGGCGGAGTCGAGCGTTACTACCAGATCGCCCGGTGCTACCGGGATGAGGATTTCCGCGCCGATCGCCAGATCGAATTCACCCAGCTGGACATCGAGGGTTCCTTCTGGGGTCGCGAGGATGTATTCGCCTCCCTGGAACCCGTGATCGTCGCCGTGACCAAGGCGCTGCGCGATGTGGAACTCACGGTGCCGTTTCCCCGCATGACCTGGCACGACGCGATGCGCCGATTTGGCACTGACAAGCCCGATATGAGATTCGGCATGGAGATCGTCGAACTCGGTGAGGTCTTCGCCACCTCGGCGTTCAATGCCTTTGCCGCGGTGCTCGCCGCCGACGGATTGATCGCTGGCATCAATGCTGGCGGGCGCGAGGCTTCGCGATCGGTGCTCGACGCTCTCGTAGAGCGGGCTCGGTCCCTGGGTGCCAAAGGACTCGTATGGATCGTGGTCGAGGCCGACGGCACGCTGCGCTCGCCGGTAACCAAGCACCTCAGCGACGCCGAGCAGCAGGGACTCAAGACGGCGATGAATGCCGAGCCGGGCGACCTTCTGTTGATCGTCGGAGACGGGCCAAAAGTGGCACGCACCGTGTTGGGGGCGCTCCGGCTCCACCTGGGGCGACCCGACGAGCACGAGCACCTTGAGTTTCTGTGGATCGTCGACTTCCCGGTGTTCGCCGTGAACGAGCATGGCCATCTCGCACCCGAACACCATCCGTTTACCGCTCCCTACAGCGTGAACGAGATGCGCGATGACCCCGAGCATGCTCTCTCGCGGGCATATGACCTCGTCGTTAACGGGGTAGAACTCGGCTCGGGGAGCGAACGGATTCACGACCCGGATGTGCAGCGTCAGGTTTTCGAGGTACTCGGTATCTCCGACGCCGAGGCCGAGTCGCGCTTCGGATGGTTCATGCGAGCGCTGCGCTTCGGGACACCTCCGCATGCAGGCTTTGCCGTCGGTCTCGACCGGCTGGTGATGATCCTCCAGAACGAGCCCAACATCCGCGAGGTGATGCCCTTTCCCAAGACCCAGACCGGGTTCGACCCTATGACCGATTCTCCCGGACCCGTTGACGAGATCCAGCTCGAAGAACTCGGAATCGATCTGCGTCCCGACGTCAGGGCTGCGTTGGCGGGGGATCCCCCTCCGCCCTGATGGACGACCTCTTCGCCGCCGATCGGGAGGCGCACCGACGGGCTGCGGAGCCGCTGGCCGCCCGCATGCGTCCTCGCACCCTTGACGAGGTGGTCGGACAGCGTCACCTGCTCGCCCCCGGCTCCGCGTTCGGCGAGATGGTGCGCGCCGGTAGACCGGTGTCGATGATCCTGTGGGGTCCCCCTGGCACCGGGAAGACCACGCTTGCCGGACTCGTTGCGTCGGCGAGCAAGGCGGCGTTCGTGGCGCTCTCGGCGACCTCGGCCGGTGTGAAGGACGTGCGCGACGTGCTCGCTGCGGCGACGCAGCGACTCGAACAGGACGAGCGGCGAACAGTGCTCTTTCTCGACGAGATCCACCGATTCACCAAAGCGCAACAGGATGGCTTGTTACCTGGTGTCGAGCGGGGAACCGTCATCCTGGTTGGAGCCACGACCGAGAACCCGTTCTTCGAAGTCAACTCGCCGTTGATCTCGCGCAGCACGCTATTCCGCCTCGAGTCGCTCACGCCACCGGAGGTGGAGTCTCTCCTCGACCGCGTGTTCATCGATGAACGCGGCATCACCGAACCAGCGGGCATCACCCCCGAAGCGCGTGCCCTCATCGCCGAGCGGTGCGGAGGCGACGCTCGTCTCGCTCTCAACGCTGTCGAGGTGGCGGCGCTCATCGCCGCGGGGAGAGGAGAACCCGCAATCGGGATGCCAGCGGTGGAAGAGGCCTTGCAGCAACGGGTTATCCGCTACGACCGCGTCGGCGACCAGCACTACGACGTGATCTCGGCGTTCATCAAGAGCGTGCGCGGCTCTGACCCCGATGCGGCTGCCTACTGGCTCCAGGTGATGCTCGCCGCTGGTGAAGATCCCGAGTTCATCGCCCGCCGTCTCGTCATCCTCGCCTCGGAGGATGTAGGGCTCGGCGACAGCAGGGGACTCCTCGTCGCGGTAGCTGCGGCGCACGCTTTGCAGTTCGTCGGCCTTCCCGAGGCTGCGTACTCGCTCTTCCACGCCACGCTGTATCTCGCCACGGCACCCAAGTCCAACTCGATTGCCCGCACGATGACGGCGGCGAACGCCGCCGTCGCCGAGACGCCGTCGGCGATGGTGCCTCCGCACCTGCGCTCGACCGGCTACCGGGGTGCGGAGATGCTCGGACACGGTGTGGGGTACCTGTATCCCCACGACCATCCCGGGGGTATCGCCGAGCAGCAGTATCTCCCCGACGCTGCCCGGGATCGCATCCTCTTCCACCCCGGAGACCTCGGAGCCGAAGCAAGCATCGCGGAGCGTCTGGCCGAGATCGATCGGAAGATAGGGCGCAAGTCC
>JBBTKD010000081.1:0-1367 GCA_038059105.1 Actinomycetota bacterium
CCGTGTGGAGTTCGTCGGCACCGCCCCGAGTGTTGGTGTAGCGGAGATAGAACGTGGTATTGAGAGGGCGGTACACGGCTGGGGAGTCGACGCCGTCCTGGTTCCAGTCCCCGGCGATCAGCCGATCGCCAGGGTTCCCGAACAAGAACTCGTCGTCGGCGACGCCTGCGGTGTGGCTGTTACGAAAGTAGACGAGCCCCGTCGATTCGCGGTGCAGACCGATCGTCTCCACGTCGTCGCCGTCGAAGTCGCCAACGAAGGGCTTATCGCCGGGACTGCCGAAGAAGTACGAAGCGGTCGCCGCACCGAGGTTCCCACCATCATCACCCAACCGATTGATGATGAAGACTCGGCTTTCTGCGGGCCGGTACACGCTCACGGTGTCACAACCGTCACCGTCGAAATCGCCCGCTATTGGTATGTCGCTGGGGTTCCCGAAGAAGAACGTAATGTCGGCTGCCCCCTGCGTATTGCTGTTGCGAAGGTAGACGAACCCGTCGGACTGCCGGTAGAGGCCGGGGGTATCGACTCCGTCGCAATCCCAATCACCCACGAATGGAAAGTCTCCCGGATTCCCGAAGTAGAACGATACGGGCTCCGACTGGCCTTCCTCACCGAGATACCAACGGCCCCGTGACGGGTCGACCAATCCGAGGCCACCAGGAAGTATCCCGGGCATTCTGTCGTTCGCGATGACCTGTGCTGCCTTGAGGGCGAGAAACGGATTGACCAAAACACCCTCTGGGTCGTACAACTCGAAGTGCAGGTGCGGCGATGTGTTCTCCGCGTTGCCAGAGTCTCCGACCCAGCCGATCAGCTGACCCGCCTCCACATGCACGCCGGGCTCGATTCCCGGAGCAACTCCCCACCCTTGACCATCGTCGGTGCCCGGGGTGTCATTGTTCAAGTGGAGGTACCAAGTCGCCCAGTCGTCGTCGTGGTCGAGCACCAGAGTGCAGCACCGATCCGGGTTCAGGTTCTCGGGGTCACGGGAATAGTTGACGTACCGCACGGTGCCCGAGGCGGCCGCCACGACGGGGATCAGCTTTTTCGACATGAGATCCTGGGCATGGTGCTGTCCAGACCCTCGGGCGGCATAGAAGGTGTCGTAGAAGGTCGCTAGTCCCTGGACTGGGAAGGTCAGGTCGTAGTCGACCATCTCCCCGTATGCGTGTACGGAACCGTCGAACGGGGTGCGGTGGTTGGCCCTCGCCCCATCTGCACTGAGGGCGATCAGAGCCAATGCGACGATGGAGATGAGCAGCACTCGTATGACCAGGTCGCGGCCTTCCATCATGTCTGATCCCTTGCTTCGGCAACGAGTAGCTATCTCCTTTAGGCACCGTAGGGTCAATCAGGGAGTAGTC
>JBBTKD010000082.1:0-1281 GCA_038059105.1 Actinomycetota bacterium
GAAGCGATGGCGGCTCTCCCGGATGCATTGATCGATGAAGTGGCTCTCGTCGGTCCGCGCAGCGCCATCGCCGAGAAGCTCGAGGTGTGGAAGGGCTCCGGGGTCACCACGCTCGGGATCGTCGCCCAGGATCTCGGCACACTGCGCACCCTGGCCGAGTTGGTGTTGTGAACGCGTTACCCACGGGAGGCGTGATCGGCAAGATGCCACAACACGCTGGCAATGCCGAACGCCACGGCGGCGTACACCGCGGGCACCCAGTCGCCGTAAGCGGTGGCAAACAGCACGAGCAGCGCAGCGATCGCAGCAACGACGGTGGCGGCGGCGGCGAGCGGCGTACCCAATCTTTCGGGGACCGCCTCGAACAACTTGCTCGGGTTCCACGGCACGGTCGCAGGCTACCGGGGTCGCGGTGAAGAGCCCGGTGGCGGAGGCGGTAGATCGCGGCGATCTCGATGAGCTCGTACGGCTGGTCGATGGGCTGTGCTCGGCGCGGGAGTGGGCGTCGGTGATTGAGCTGCGCGATCGATGCCGACATGCGCTAGAGCGCGGGCTGCAGCTGTGGCCGGCCGCCGAGTACTCCGAGTACCGCCTTGCCCTCGAGGCTCCGCCCGACTTCGCCGGACCGGTGGTGACTGAACAGGCCGGTCGGTTTGCCCTCGGCCCGCTTTGGGAAGTCGTTGCATCCACCCACGACTGGGCCTCACTCTCGCCGTACCTTCCGTCGGGTCCAGCCCGTTCGCTCGTCGCGCAGGAGCGGGTACTGCGCGGCGAGGATCTCACCCGGGACGATTCGGTCGACACCGATGTGCTCGACGTCCCCCTGGTGCTGCTTCCGTGGGAGCCGTCGTATCCCGTGGCGACCTATCGGTCATCGAAGGCGGAGTTCCCCTCTCCGCCGACAGAGCCGCTGCGCCGGATGACCCTTGGTGAGGCCGGCTCGGAGGTGGAGTCCGAAGGGGTCGATGCGCTGCTGGCGGTTGGTCTCCCCTGGCAGGAACAATCCAATGGCGCTGCCGCCGCCGTGGCAGTGAGGGGGAGCGCGGCGGAGGCGATTGCCGCGCTGGTCCACGTCCCGGTCGACGCCGTCGCTCTCCCGGGCGCGGCCGCCATCGCCTGGTTGGCGTGGGCCGGAGCGAGCGGCGGCGCCTACGGTCGGCGGCGCGGCGCACCGCTCGGTCGGTTTGCGGCATGGTGGGCGCTCGCCGCCATCGCCGGACTCGATTGGCCGCCGGATCCCGGAGAGATGGAGCACGCGCTCCACCGACTCGAGTGGCACCG
>JBBTKD010000083.1:0-3896 GCA_038059105.1 Actinomycetota bacterium
GGTGTATTGGTTGCAGCCACCTCCTTACCTGCGGTGGGCCGCGGCTGCGGTTCTTGTGGTTGGGGCGTTCTTGTGGGACTTGCGCGGTGCCGCTGCAGAACCGCATCCGTTTGCAGCGCGGGCGATCTCGGCGGGCGCACGCCTCGGTGCCGACGACATCGTGTGGCGGAGACTGCCTGAAGGTGCCTTCACGGTGCCAGACCTATCTACGGCGGTGGCCGCCGTAGATCTCGAGGCCGGTGAGCCCATCAGCGCTGCGGTGCTTGCCGGACCGATCGTCGTGCCCGATGGGTGGTGGGCGATACCAATCGATGTGTCGTCACATGCTGGACCCGGCGACGAGGTGTTGCTCATCGTCGTCGATCCACCGCTCACACTCTCCGGGATCGTGATCGAACCACAGGTGGGTGATGCGACCTCACTCGATCACCGACCGGCGCTGGTCGCGGTTCCGGGATCACAAGCGCCGCTCGTTGCCGCCGCCGCAGAGGCGCGGCTGTTGGTGACCGCGGTCAGACCATGATGACCAGACCGGTAGTGTCCACTCGTGGTCACCTCCATGCTGTGGGGTCTCATCCAGGGACTCACCGAGTTTCTCCCCGTATCCTCGAGTGCACATCTCATCCTCGTCCCCGCGCTGCTCGGGATGGATGAACCTGACCTCGCCACCACCGCAGTCCTTCACATCGGCACCCTGCTCGCACTCGTTTGGTACTACCGACGCGATTTGCTGAGCCTCGCCACCGCACCGAGGGCGCCACACAATCGCCGACTGTGGATGCTCCTCATCGTCGGCACGATCCCCGCCGCCGTGATCGGGCTCGGCCTGAGGAGTCCGATCGAGATCATCTTCTCCGAACCGTGGATCGTTGCGATCTGCCTCGTCATCACCGGTCTGGTGCTCCTCGTGGCACATCGTCTCACCGGGGGTATCCGCACCATCGCCGATGGGACGCTCGCCGATGCGCTGGTTGTCGGCATGGCCCAGGCGATCGCTCTGATTCCCGGCATCAGCCGGTCGGGGATGACAATGACGGCCGGTCTCGCCCAAGGGATGTCCCGGAAAGAGTCGGCCCGGCTCACGTTCCTCCTCGGCATCCCGGCCATCGCCGGCGCTGGCGGCATCGAGTTGCTCGACGTGATCGACAAAGGTGGATTCGGGTGGAACCTGCTCGCCGGCACCGTTGTCGCCGGGATCACCGGATACTTTGCCGTTTCGCTCTTCATCAAACTGATCGGGAAACACGGCTTGCTGTCGTACGCCTTCTACTGCATCGTGTTCGGCCTCGCCGCGTACTTCTTGGTCTAAAGCCCGCCCGTGCCTTACGGATTGCCGATGAGGATGGCACGCGTCGCTTCGTCGTCGCTGTGCGACCACACCCTCTCGCCTCTAAACAGGTGTGCCTCGGGATCCCACGGGAAGAAGATCACGACCTTCCACTGCACCGGCTTGCCGGTGGGGGCACCTCCGAGCCACGGACCGAGGTGGGTTCCGGTCACATCTGCCATCTCGCACACACCTTGCGGCCCGATCACGATGTCGGTGAGGCGAAACACCACGTCGGGGAACCCACCGAGCAACTCCAGGTAGAAGCGGGTCGCTCCGGCGTGTCCCTCCCAGCGGTGACCGGTCTGTAACAACTCGTACACGCAGTCGGTCGTGAGCGTCGACATCAGACCCGCGATGTCGCGGGCGTCCTCGGCGATCGAGTGCCGCTTCCAGGTCTCCCGGACCTCGTTGTACGACTCCACCGTCATCGGGAGGCGGAGTTGCTCGCGAATGGCGTCCTGGACCATCTCTAGAAGTGCACAGTGTTGGCCGGGGTCACGGACCACGAGAACATGTCGTCGCAGAGGCCGATCGCCGCGGCGTCACCCGAGACCAGTCCGACCCAGGCGAGGCGCGCCACCGATTGTCCGCCGAGAAACACCGCACCGAGGTGTTCGACATCGAACGAGATGTCGGCCGGATTCTCGGTGCGCTCGCAGGTGGCACCCGCAGGCCCTCCCTTCAACCGATACCGCCCACCCGCCTCAAAGAAGCCGTCTCGCACCTCGATCACGAGCGAGCCGTCCACCCGATAGCGGCGGGAGGAGAGCGCAGTAGCCACATCCACGATGCGTACCCACAGTGCGTCCGCCGACTTCTCCATGAGACGCCGTGGGTCGGCGAGAAGCAAGCGGAGTGGATCCGGCGTCGGACGGTTGCCCGCCTCGATGGTGATTGCCAGGTCGATGTCAAAGACGAACCGCCACAACGCGGCGAATGCCTCGCCATCGACGGCCTGCACCTCGCGGACCATCACCTTGCCCTCGGGGCCCCCGTCGCCCCACGCCTCCTTCTGGCGGTAGCGGGCGAATCCACGCGGTTCGCCGTCCCGGTCGTAGATGGCGATGCGCCACGGGGTGGCACCTTCGCGCCGCCCGGGGAGATCGGTCATCGTGGTGACCCAGTCCTGTTCGCGGGGTACGACCGCCCCCGGAATCCCGGCCGTCGCCTCGGCGAACACGCGACGCATCGTTGGCCCTGCGGCATGCAGGTCGAGGAGTCGGAACGATCCACGCGGAGACGGAACGTCACTGCGGAACGCCCCATGACTGCGACCGATCGAAATCTCGCTCATGTGAACCGCCGAGCCGAAACCGAACCGTCCGTAGATCGAAGACTCAGATGCGTACAGCATCGCGACCGCCTCGCCGTGATCCCGTACGTCTTCGAGGTGGCGTCGCAGCAACCGCCTGGCGAGACCCCGGCGGCGATGCGTCGGCTTCACGGTGACGATCGTCAGACCACCGGCTGGAACGGTGTCACCACCGGGGACCGTGAGGTGGTAGGTGTGGGTGGAAGCGGTGGCGACCAACTCGCCGCCGTCGTCGGCGACGATGCTGCGGTCGTACTCCAACCACTGCTTGAACTCGGCTTCGCCCTCGTCACTCGGGGCGACGGCAAACACGAGATCGATCAGATCCCTGACCTTGGGGAACTCGTCTGGTGTTGCCGCGCGCAGCGGAATCTCTAGGGACATCTCGCTCACAGGGGTATTGCGGACAGGGCGGCGGAAGCATAGGTTGCGCGCCGTGAAGGTGCGCTCCCACGGCGCACGGCTGGCGGTGCCACTCCTAATCGTGATGACGATGGCGACGACGATCCTCGTCGGCGCCGTGATCGGTGTAATGCGGGCATCCGCTGCCCCCGGGTGCAACACTCGCCCCGACGGTATCGGCTGCTGGTTCGTCGGGTCGAGTACGAGCACCTCGATCGTCCTTCTGCCGCCGATCCGGTATCTCGCGACCAGGAACCACGCACTGGTCGGCCGCTGCTGGTTCTGGTCGCGCTACCCACCCGGCCTCGATGCGTTCAACGGTGCCAATGATGAGGCCATCATCAGAACCCGGTTCGAGAACCCGCAGTGCCCGGCGCCGGGAACCGTCGTCATCAACGTGACGTCGCGGTCGTGGGAGGTGTTCCGAGCCTTTCGGCTCCCAATACCAACACCGCGGATCAGACCATCGATCGGGATCACCAACCTCGCCAGCCTTATCACCACCAACCGCCCGACGTCGCTGAACCACTCCGAACGGCTCCCCGACGGGCGTCTGCTCGAGGTGCAGGCATACGTCGGTTCAGTCCGCATCACGTGGGGTGACGGGTCCTCGCTCTCGTACTCGACGACGCTCGCATACGGAGCCGGAGCAGGACACGCCTACGCCCTGAAGACATGTCCACCGCAATACCGGTCGCAGCACCCCGCTGGTCCGAACTGCCACCCGACGCTGGAGCGTTACCCGGTGACAGTGTCCTTCGCCTGGACCGGCCGCTACCGCACCGCAGGCGGAGCCTGGATCGTTCTCGGCACCGTGCTGCGCTCGGCGTCATTCACCTACGACGTGGATGA
>JBBTKD010000083.1:3996-5168 GCA_038059105.1 Actinomycetota bacterium
ATCCATGTTCGGTGGGGGGAACTTGATCCCTATCACCACGTCAACCACGCCGCTTACCTCTCGTATCTCGAACACGCCCGGGTAGCGGCGCTCGAGTCGGTGGGTTGGGGAATGGATGCGCTCACAGCGCAGGGGTATCAGGTAGTCGTGGTGCGTGTCGACGTTCGCTTTCGAAAGCCAGCGACCGCCGGTGACACGCTCGTCGTCGAGTCCGGTGTCCTCCATCTCGGTGGTTCGGAGAGCACGTGGCGCCAGACGATTCGTCGCGGCGACGAGGTGATCCTCGAGGCCGAGATCCATGCTGCCGCCACCAATCTTGCGGGACGACCGGTTCGCGCCCCCGAGGCGCTGCGAAACGCTCTGCGGACGATCGAGTTGTCCTGATGTTCGGCTCGCATGCGGATGCGCAGATCGAGGACGCTGTCGTCGTGTGGCTGACCACGGTCCGCGCCGACGGTCAACCTCAGGCGTCACCGGTGTGGTTCGTGATCGACAACGATGATTTCGTCATCTACAGCCGGAGCGGAACGCCACGGGTACGCAACATCACCGCCAACCCTCGGGTGTCGCTCAACCTCGACTCCAACGAGGGCGGCGACGTGCTCTCGATCGAGGGTATCGCCCGGGTCGTCGACGGACCGCCGAGCACGGACGATCCCGCATTCCAGAAAAAGTACGGCAAGCGGATGAAGCAGATCGGATACACCCCGACGACTTTCGCCGCGGGCTACCCCGTGGTGGTCCGAGTGACGCCGAAGAAGTGGCGGACGAATTAAGACAGGCATCAGGCTTCAGGCATCAGGCATCAGCCGGCCAAAGAAGAACGCCACGGCGCGGGCAACGGGTAACCTTCCCCCCATGAAGGCGACTGTCGAGTACCGCCCTCCCAGACCGATCTTCTTCGGCTTCGCCCTGGTCACGGTCGGGGTGTTGTTCCTGCTGCGCGAGTTCGACGTCGTTCCCGATATCTCGGTATGGACCCTCGTGTGGCTGGCACTCGGCGGCTGGCTGTTCATCGGCACGCTGGTCGGCAACCGTCGCGGCTGGTTCTGGCCGCTCGCCCTGGTGCTGATCGGGACCTTCATGCTCCTGCGCGACCTCGACGTGATCGATCGCGACTTTGCCATCTGGCCGATCGCCATCATTGCCTTCGGCCTTGCCATCCTTCTGGA
>JBBTKD010000083.1:5268-9732 GCA_038059105.1 Actinomycetota bacterium
CAAACTCCACCCCTCCCTCAACGCCGCCTCCACCTCTGCCGGGGTTTCCCCCGTCGCAAAGAGGAAGCCGAGGTAACGATCGCCTTCGGGGAGCGGCACAAGCCGCTTTCCGCGCGGCACCGTGATCTGCAGACCGGTAATGCCGCGGACCTCACCGAGTGCGGCCTGTCCGCGAACCTCGCGCAGGATTCCGGCCACGGGGATCGGGAGCATCATCGCCCCGCTCGCCTTCGACTCGCGCCGCATGCCGCGTCGATTCATCCCGAGCGCCGCGCGCAGCAACAGCATCTCAAGACTCTGGTCGAGCATCCCAAACCGCAGCGACCGTCCGCAGAGCCCACCGATAGAGCGTGCCGCCACTTCGAGCAGACGCACTCCATCGGGTGTGATGCGAACCTCGGCGTGCACGGCTCCATGGGCCAAGCCAATCGCGGCAACACCGTCGGCGACAATCCGTTCGACAGCCGCGAGCACCTCCGGGTCGTGCCGTGAAGGTGTGACGTAGATCGTCTCCTCGAAGAACGGTCCAACCAATGGATCGGGCTTGTCGAACACGGCAAGGATCTCCACTCCCTCGGGTGTGGCGATCCCCTCCACCGCGACCTCATCACCGGGCAGGTATTCCTCGACGAGCAGCGGGAGGCTGCCGTCAGCCCCGCTGAGGATCGCCACGATCCGCTCGAACGCCGCGAGTAATTCCTGCGGATCATCCGCACGGATCACACCACGGCTCGCCGCAAGTGAGCGCGGTTTGAGAACGACCGGGAATCCGAACCCGGTCGCGATGGTGAGTGCCTCATCGGGAGTCGCCGCGAGGGCGTGACGCGCCTGAGGCACTCCGGCTTCCGCCAGCAGTCGGTGCATTTCTCCCTTGTCGCGCGTGGCGGCCACGGAGGCCGGGGTGTTGTGCGGCAACCCCAGCGTCTCGGCGGCGAGTGCAGCAACCATCACCCCGGCATCGTCCAGCCCAACGACCGCATCGAGTGGCGTGCGCTCCGCAAACGCCACGATCTCGGCAGCCGCGGCGATTGGCGTGGAACAATCGATCGGGACCACCGCCACGATGCTCCCCGACGCCACCGGAAGGGTGCCGTCGGTGGCAACGACCAGATCGACGCCGAGTTCATCGGCCGCGGTGACGAAGTCGGGACCGCGATACGAGTTGGCCGGGAGCACAAGGGCGACGGTGGGCATGATCCGATCGTACGGGCATGTTCGGCGACACCGGTAACCTCCTGCGGATGCCCGTAACCGATCGCACCGTTCTTTCCATGACGCCGGAAGCAGCGACGGCGATCATCGGAATCCGCGCCGAAGAACCCGACGCCGCCGACCTGGCGCTCGCCGTGGGCATCACCGGGGCGCGCAACCTCGAGTTCACCTACGAGCTGACCTTCATCCCGATCGTCGACGCCACCCCCGGTGACGTGTTGCAGCATTTCGGCGAACTCGCGGTCGTCGTGCGTGCCGACAGCGTCACCCGCCTCGACGGCGCCACGATCAAGATCTCAGATGCCGGGTTGTCCATCGACAACCCCAACTCCTCGAGTCCCAAGATCCCCACCGGGTCTGCCAGCCGCGAGGGACCGTTGGCAGACCAAGTGCGAAACCTGCTCGACACCAGGATCAACCCGGCTATCGCCTCCCACGGAGGTGTCGCCGAGCTCGTCGCTGTCGAAGGCGACACGGTGTACCTGCGGCTCGGGGGCGGATGTCAGGGCTGCGGCATGGCCCAGGTGACCCTCGGTCAGGGCATCGAAGTGGCGATCAAGGAAGCCTTCCCGGAAATCCTCAACATCGTCGACGTAACTGACCACGAAGCGGGAGCGAACCCCTACTTCGAGTCAGCGAAGAAGTAGGGGGCAGGCATCAGGCACCAGGCACCAGCAGGAATCTGGCTGAGGACTGAAGACTGAGGACTCAAGACTTCGTCGCGAGGGCTTCCACTCCCCCGATCCGCTCCACCACTTCGCGAAGCTCTGAAGCAAACGCTTCGCGTTCTTCGAGCCTCTCTACTCCTCCGCCGGCGAGTAGTCCGCGGTTGGTGGCGAGGCGGATCGCGCTTTCGAAGAGAGCTGTAGACACCGCTTCGGGACTCTTGATGCGACGCTGTGCCTGATACTGGCCGCCGAGCGCCAGCGTTTCGGCGACGAGACGCTTGGTGTCCGCGTCTACGCGAAAGTCACGGGCGACCAGCGCATCGGCGACGAGCAGGTACGACTCGAACACTGGGCGCAGCACCCGGTGCGAGGTCAATGGCCGGAATCTGCCGAGAACTCCGGTGGGGTCACCGGCGGCGAGATGCTTCTCCCAATCGGGGTCGTGATAGGCGACCTCGGCCGCAATCTCGCGACGAAACTCGTCCTTCTCCGCAAAGAAGCACTCGAACTTGAGGAGGTCGCGTAACGCCGCCACCTCCGACCAGAACGCCTCGGTCGGACTCTTCGCCCCGACGCTCCCGAGGAGCGCTACCTCAGAGATGGCACCGTTGATAAAGAAGTGGGTGATCGTGTTGCGGTAGAAAGCAGCGGCGAGATGCTGGTCGGTGCCGATGGCATACACCGTCTCCGTTCCACCCTCCCACCGGGTGACGACCTTGTGCTCGACGAGAGCGTCGAGCGCCGCAGCGACGACAGCGGGATCGTCGAGTTCGAGGTGCTCGGTCACCGGCAGCCCGCGCGCTTCGACGAAGGTGATGAAGTCGCGCAAAACCTCGTGGGTCTCCTCGGCGGTCACCGCACGGTCGCCGGTACCGAGGAGCGCCAGTGTGACCAACGAGATCGGAGTGATCGGGGTGACCCGGTTGATCCGCACCGACACCTCGAAGGCGAGCTTGGCGATCTCGAGATGCGACGACTCGGGATCGGGTTCCTCGCCCACCGGGTACCGCTCCAGCGACTCCGAGAGGAACAGTGGTTCACCAAAGGTGATGTGAATGCGTCCGTAGCGGCGACGCAGACTGCGCAGCACTTTGACCATCCACGAGAACGACTCCTTCTCCTTCGCAGCACCGCGTTGCTCGGCGGCATGCGCACCGACATCCTGGATCTGGTCGTACGCGATCGAGATCGGGACGAGCACGACGTCATCACATGAACCGCGGCGCCACGAGTCGGCCACGTAAGAAAGCATCCCGAACTTCGGCTCGCGCAGTTTCCCCGTGCGGCTTCGCCCCCCTTCCATGTACCACTCGAGGGGAAACCGCCGGGCCAGCAGGTAGTCGATGTAGCTCTTGAGGACGAACTTATACGTCTCGTTGTCCTTGAAGGTCCGCCGGATGAAGAAGATCCCGTGCCTGCGGAGCAGACCACCGATCGGGAAGAAGTTCATGTTGATGCCGCCAGCGGTGTGATTGGGAGGCAGACCGTTCTCGTAGAGGACGTAGGTCAGCGCCAGATGATCCATGTTCGACTTGTGGCTCGGAAGGAACGCAAGCGAGTGGCTCTGTCCGAGCGCTGCGATGCGATCGAGCGCGTCGCGGTCGTAGCGAATGCGGTGCTCGTATCCCATCGTGTAGATCGAACGCACCAGGGCGGCAGCGAGATCGATCACGAAGGTACTCGGAGACGCCGCAATCTCCTTGAGGTACCGACTCGCCTTCGCCGAGACCTCGCTCTCGTCTTCACCGGAGCGTTGCGCCAGATTGGCGAGCCCTGCCTGGAATGACGCCGAGCCAACCAGATCCTCGCCCACGAAGCGCGACACCTTGTACCGATTGCCCCGCAAACGGCGCTCAGCCACCTCGAGAGTGAGCGCCCCCTGGAGGGCGACGTATTCGGCGAAACCGGTGGGGGCGTCCGAACGCTGCACCCGGTCCTCGGTCCAGCGCCGCCGGAGCGCAGACAGCGTCGCCGTCTCGCCCGCAAGCACCGTGATCTGCTCGGGGCGGAATCGGACGATCAGTTCCTGGAGCAGCCGGTTCGGGTCGCGAGGATCACCGAGGGTGATCAGATCGAGCAGGCTGGGGATGCGGCGCGCCCGGCCTCTCCGAAACCCCCACGCCACGCGGAGCGGCACCAGCAGAGCATCGTCGCCGGCGGCCAGCGCCGTCTGCAGACCGGCGACCGTGCGCCGTTTGCCGCGACGCCGTCGCGACGCCGGGAGGGCCACGACGCGGTAGTCGGCGCCGTCAGGACGATTGCGTGCGATCCACTCCTTGACCAGGCGCTCCTCGAGGGTGCCCGAGGTGTCGGCGAGAAAGCAGATCCGACGCCCCTGGTGGCGCGGCCAGGAGCTCTCCCCCGGCCGATCGACGGAATGCAAGGCCATTTCAGGAGTCTACGTGAGAGGTTCAGCGCGTCCCGTGGAAGTGAAGTCATCAGTCATCAGTCATCAGTCATCAGTCATCAGCCAGAGGCGCGCGCGATTCTTCTCTTGCTGAGGACTGAAGACTGAAGACTATTTCTTGCCCCCCATCGCTCTGCCGAGGAACACACCCGCTCCTCCAATGACGGCGGCGATCGC
>JBBTKD010000083.1:9832-11258 GCA_038059105.1 Actinomycetota bacterium
TCGTCGTCGTTGCGATCGTGGTCGTCGTCGCCACGGTTGTGGGTGGAGCCGTGGTTGTCGTCGGCTGCGACTCGAGCACTGTGTACGGCTGAGCCGTCTCCCCCATCGGTTTGCAGCCACTCTGAACAGAGACGTACCACTCGGTGGTGCCTACCGAGGACTCACCTGAGTCCCACAGGAGGGGAATCGTGTACTCGTAACTGAATGTTCCCGTCGCGCTCGCCGCGAGGTTGATGATCGGGCCGCCACCGATCCTGATGTCGTACCCCACGTTCGGTTCGAGACCCGTCCCGGTAAAGGTGATCACCGCTCCGACCCAGCCGGGATCCGGGTTCACGCTTGCGGAACATTGCCCTGCTCCAGCCGTCGAGGGCATCACGGTGAAGGCTGCGATCACGACGACCGCCAACAATCGAACGGTGTGAGCAATCATGTCAAGACCCTACCGGATCGACAGCGGCGAGGACGGAACCCCTACGAGCGCCGACCGCCCATCGCCCGACCCAGGAACAGGAGGACGACTGCAACTACTGCGCCGATGATCGCCCACACGATGGGCGACACCCCACCACCGCCGCCGTCCGTTGAGGGAACGGTTGTCGTGGTGTCACCGCCGGACAGCACCGTGGTGTTGGAGCCCTCTGCGGCGGTGGTCGCCGTGTCACCCACCGCCGTCGTCGCGGACCCTGCCGTGGTCGTGGTGGTGGTCGGGGCGATCGTCGTCGTAGTCGTCGCCGAGGTGGTCGTTGTCGTTGTTGTCGTTGTTGGGGCCGAGGCGTTCACCTGGTAGTCGGGGTTCTGCTCACAACTGGGCACGTAGTCGGTGGCGAAAACATTCGTCGTCCCCGTCGGATAGTCGCCGGGAATCGTGTAGTTGAACGAGAAGACACCGTTCTCGTTGGTGGTCCCGTCCTTGATCCGCTCACCGCCGAAGTTCACGTAGTAACCGGTGTTGGCGGCGAAACCGGTTCCGGTAAAGGCGACGTCGGCGCCGCGCCACCCTGGATTGGGGCTGATGATGAGGGCGCAACCCGCGTACGCGGTGGCCGGTATCAGCGTGAGTCCGAGAACGGC
Source organism: Actinomycetota bacterium (assembly GCA_038059105.1). Taxonomy (GTDB): domain Bacteria; phylum Actinomycetota; class Acidimicrobiia; order Spongiisociales; family UBA11373; genus UBA11373. Next base: position 10,907 of record JBBTKD010000083.1, read on the forward strand.
CAAGGCAGCGATCAAGCGAGGGATGCGATGGGATCTCATGGCCGGGCATCGTAATCGCGTTCAGCCGGGTTTCTCACACGGCCGAGGAGGTGGAACTGATCGAGGCGGTGGGCCGAGCGCCGTCGTAGGGCGAGACCCCCTCCGTCACCGCCGAGGACGGCGGTGCCACCTCCCCCTCACGGGGAGGAACAAGAAAAAGCGGAAGCATTCTCCGTAAGGATCGAGCTCGGTCTGGTTCATCCTTGTTCTCCCCCAGAATCGAGCTCGGTCTGGTTCATCCTTGTTCTCCCCCAGAGGCGAGCTCGGTCTGGTTCATCCTTGTTCTCCCCCAGAGGCGAGCTCGGTCTGGTTC
>JBBTKD010000083.1:11358-12529 GCA_038059105.1 Actinomycetota bacterium
CGAGCTCGGTCTGGTTCATCCTTGTTCTCCCCCAGAGGCGAGCTCGGTCTGGTTCATTCTTGTTCTCCCCCCTGAGGGGGGAGTACCCAAGCGAGCGCAGCGAGCGAGGGGGAGGGGGGTCTCGACATCCGACCCGTCGACGCCAACCGCGGGGACTACGTGGACGGCGATTGCAGGGTTCTCTGGCGCCTGGTGCCTGGCGCCTGGTGCCTATCGGGGTCCCATCCTCGCCGCCGCATCCAACCGGATCGTCTCGCCGTTGATCAGCGTGTTCTCAAACAGGTGTTGGGCGAGGGCAGCGAATTCAGCGGGACGGCCGAGACGCTTAGGGAAGACATGGACCTGAGCGAGCGACTCCTTCACCTCTTCGGTCATGCCGCCGATCATCGGCGTCTCCATGATTCCGGGGGCGATCGTGTTCACCCGAATTCCGTATGACGCCAGGTCCCGTGCCAGGGGAAGCGTCATCGCAGCGACTCCGCCCTTCGAGGCCGAGTACGCCGCCTGCCCGATCTGTCCCTCGGTGGCGGCGATCGAGGCCACGTTGACGAACGCCCCGCGCTCGCCGTCGTCGTTTGGCTTGTTCTCCGTCATCCGTCGCGCGACGTTGCGGGTGACGTCGAACGTGCCGATCAGGTTCACTCTGAGCACCTTCTCGTACAGGTCGAGGGGGAACATCTCGCCGGTGCGGGTGACGACGCGATGAGCGGGGGCGATTCCGGCGGCGTTGAGGCAGAGGTGGATACCACCCATGGCGTCGGCAGCGGCGTCGATGGCAGCGGTGACAGCGGCGGGGACCGTGACGTCGGCGACCACGAAGTGGCCGCCGATTTGCTCCGCGACCTCGGCTCCGTGTGATGAGGCGAGATCGAGCACCGTGACGGTGGCACCGGCTGCAGCGAGGCGGCGCGCCGTGGCCTCACCGAGACCGCTCCCTCCCCCGGTGATCAGCGCCTTCGAACCCTTGATCTGCACGGTTACCTCCTAGACGTGTCCCGGTGACCGGGGGATGTCAGCGAATGCCCGGGTGCGATCGGCGAGGATCCCTTCGGCGATCTGTTCGAGCGAGTCCATGAGCCAAAGGTAGGCGGCTTCGCCGGGCCGAAAGTCCGCCTCGGCCATCCCCTGCACCCGACCCTGTTCCTGGAGTTCTCGCACTCCGCGGAAATTG
>JBBTKD010000083.1:12629-15174 GCA_038059105.1 Actinomycetota bacterium
TCGAGGTGCGGGGCAATCACCGAACCTTCGATCATCGGTCTGATCCCGGTCGACACCACGTAGTGCTCGACGGTCATGCCCTCTGCAGCAAAGCGGGGTTCGTTGGCGATCCTTTCCCGGGTTGCGGTGAGAAATTCCGGGATTCCCGGTGCTGGCTTCAGCATGGTTCCAAGTTCGCGGAGCCGGGCATTGCTCAGACCCTTGAACACGCCGGCCTTGACGTACGAGAGGATGTGCAGGAGATACGCCGCATCCTTGGCGACGATCACCCCGCGCGATGCGTAGTGGTCGACGAGCCCGTCGACCTCCATCCAGAAGGTCGACTCATCGACCCCATAGGCGTCGAACAGCACCTCCTGTTGGTTGCCCGGAATGAGGGTGCGATCGAAGTCCCAGAGGAATGCGATCACCGTCTGGGTGTAGAGCGGAACCGGCATGGCCCGAGTCAGGGTACCTCGGGTCCCCCAAACCTCACGCGTTCCCCATCCATCCACCACGGCTGCAACGTGACGGGTGCCCCGCGCAATGCCCGGTGAGCCTCACCCATTCGCACCGACGGCACCAGGACCGCCACCCGCCATCCCGTTCCCGCGGTCTCCACCGAGAGGGCGGCGAGCGGTCGCAGATCCTGATCGGGATGAGGGAACCACTCGACCACACCCTGTTCGGGTGCCAGCACGGCAATCCCCGACAGGTCAGACACCCCGGTAAAGCCGGCGAGGGGTGTCTCGATCACCGCACCCTCGTAGTACATGTGCATCGAGGCAGCGGTAGTCGCCGCGGTCTCGTGGGTGGCGCGTTGGGTAGTGAGAACCATGGATTACATCAGTGTAGTTCGGTCGGAGGTTGCCGGTCGCCGGTTCCCGGTTACCGTTCGGAGGGCTTCCCGCTTCCCGCAAGAGCACGAGACGTAGTGGCGGGTTATTGCCCATTGCTCATTGCCCATTGCTGCCTCCCGCCAATTGCCAATTGCGGAGGCCGCCGCCAGGCGGCCGACCTCCCGCGTGCCACACTCCCGCGATGCTTCTCACCGACCACGACCGCGCTCTTGCTTCCGGTGAGTTGGGTCCCTCCCCCGCTTTGGCGATGCGGATCATCCTTGCCATCGCTGAGGCGAACGATGCACCTCGGTTGATCGATGTCACCCGCGCCCACATCGACTCGTGTCTCTACCACGGTGACGCCGGACTCGACTTCGCCGAGAAACTTCAGAGCGATGGCGGCAAGGTCGTCGTGCCGACCACGCTCAACGTGTCCACACTCGATCTGCTCCATCCCCACCTCTTCCGGGGAGACGAACGACTCAAGGAACGGGGGCGTCGGCTGATGGCGGCGTACGTCGGGATGGGGGGCGTCCCGACCTGGACCTGTGCCCCGTATCAATCATCTTCACGACCCGAGTTCGGCGAGCACGTCGCCTGGGCCGAGTCAAACGCCATCGTGTTCGTGAACTCGGTGCTCGGCGCCCGCACCGACCGGTATGGGGACTTCATCGACATCTGCGCGGCACTCACCGGACGGGTTCCCAATGCGGGCCTGCATCGCGACGAACACCGCCGCGCTCGGGTGGTGTTCCAGCTGTCCGGTATTCCCGACGAGGTGCTGCGCTCCGAGATCCTCTTCCCCGTCGTCGGCCATCTGGTCGGCAAGCGCACCGGCACCATGGTTCCGGCGATCGTCGGTCTACCCACCGATGCCTCCGAGGATGCGCTGAAGGCGCTGGGTGCGGCTGCCGCTTCATCCGGCGGCGTCGCCATGTTCCATGCCGTCGGACGAACCCCCGAGGCGGCGAACCTTGCAGAGGCAACCGGCGGAACTCCCCCGGACCGGGTGATCGACATCGACATGGCAATGCTCGCCGAGGCGAGGTCGGAGCTGTCAACCCGAGTCGACGGTCCGCTGGCGGCGGTGAGCGTCGGCACTCCGCACTTTTCCGTCAGCGAATTCCGAATCCTCGCCAGCCTCATCAGCGGTCGCACCGTCGCACCAGAGGTCGAGTTCTACGTGAACACGTCGCGCGAGGTGCTCGCCGAAGCGGCGACACTCGGCCTCGTCGCTCTGCTCCGAGCCGCTGGCATCGAGATCGTCACCGACACGTGCACGTATGTCACGCCGATCATGCGCGAACGCAGCGGAGTGGTGATGACGAACTCCGGGAAGATGGCCTACTACGCACCGGGGAATCTCGGCGTTGACATCGCCTTCGGCAGCCTCGTGGAGTGCGTCGAGTCGGGAGTCTCCGGCAAGATCTCCATCGATCAGAAGGCATGGAAGTGAGGCTGCTCCTGGCTGGCGAAGCAACGGGAGTCGTGCTCGTCCTCGACGAGCCCCTATCGATGTGGGGCGGACTCGACCCGGAAACGGGAAGGTTGATCGATGGCCACCATACCCAGTTCGGATCGGTCCTCACCGGGACGATCCTGGTGATGCCATCGGGACGAGGCTCGTCGTCATCGTCGAGCGTGCTCGCCGAGGCCATCCGCGCCGGGACCGCCCCTGCCGCCATCGTTCTCGCCGAACCCGACGACATCATCCTCCTCGGCGC
>JBBTKD010000084.1:0-1007 GCA_038059105.1 Actinomycetota bacterium
CGGCCGGAGAAGATCGAACGGCCGGAAAAACCCGAGCGTGTGGAGAACCCGAGCGTGGTAAGAGGGAAGCACAAATGAACGCCTGAAAATAACAGATCGGCCTGAAACACCGGAATGCACGACGCCCAGAACCCAGGGCCCGAGCCACCAATGAGGAGCCAACATGCAAAAAAGAATCCGGTCGTCCCGTTTGCTCGCCGCCCTGGCCTGCCTGGCCGCCTTCCAGGTCCAGGCGGATCCGGGCAGCTTCAGTTTCACCACCGGCCTTGACTACAGCACCGGCAAATACGGCGACACCAGCTCGACGACCATCTGGTACCTGCCGCTGACCGGCAAATACGAAACCGACGCCTGGGCGTTCAAACTCACCGTCCCTTATATTCGCATCACCGGACCGGGCAATATCATCCGGGAGGTCGGCACGCTCGGCAGCGCCGGCGAACGCACCACCCAGTCCGGAACCGGAGACGTGGTGGCGTCGGCCACCTACAATCTGAGCGGGGGCCGCGGCGCGAGCACGGTGGTGGACCTCACCGGCAAGGTCAAGTTCGGAACCGCCGACGACACCAAGGGTCTCGGCACCGGCAAGAACGACTATGCCGTGCAGCTCGACGGCTTCTGGACCGTCAGCCGCTTCACCGCCCTCGGCACCGTGGGCTACAAGGTCTTGGGCGACCCACCGGGGAGCGACCTGAGAAACGTCTTCTACGGCACACTCGGCTTCAGCTACAAATTCACCCCGCAGACGAGCGCCGGGTTAATCGCCGATGTGCGCGAGAAAACCACTCAAACCGGCGATCGCCAGGAAGAGCTCACCCTGTTCCTGAGCCAGAAATACAGCCAGAACTGGAAGGCGCAGTTCTACGTCGTCAAGGGCTACACCGACAGCAGCCCCTCCGGGGGCGGCGGGGCCATGGTGACGTACAGCTTCTGAGCGACCGGCCGCGGCCGCCGCGGCCGAGACGTCATCCTCGCTCTGCTCTCGCCGACTGCGTGACGCCGCCCGG
>JBBTKD010000085.1:0-1354 GCA_038059105.1 Actinomycetota bacterium
CGCATCAGGTTGGACATCACGCGCAGGGTCCATTCCATGATCGTGCGGTTCCGTAGACCGGTACGGGTGAGGACCTTCATCACCCCGGGTCGACCGATAGCCGCAACGAACGCCCTAGCCACGCGGAAGTACAGGTCATAGGTGTCGTGGATCTCGTCGTGATATCCCCACAACCGCGCGGGATCTTCTGAACCGAGCGCGGCACCGATGTGACGTGCTGCGATGCGTCCGGTTTCGTAGGCGTAGGCGATCCCCTCGCCGTTGAAGGGATTGATCGCACCGGCGGCGTCACCGACCAGCAACCAGTTCCGGCCCACCAGCGGTCCGACGGAGAACGACATCGGCAACTTGCCGCCGCGGGCCTCGTCGACCTGGCTGGCCGCGGTCACCTGCCAGTGCGGCGGGGCGGAAGCCACCATTGCCTCCATGAGTGTCGAGGTGTTGAGATCCTTCCACCGGTGGAACGTGGAGAGCACACCCACACCGATGTTTACGGTGCCATCGCCCATTGGGAAGACCCACCCGTAGCCGGGAACGGTGGCACCGGCGGTGTCGTGCAGGTTCAACTGGCTCTCCATGAACCCGTCGGTCGACATCGGACTGCGGAAGTAGGCACGTGCCGCGAGTCCGTAGGGGCGGCGCCTGTCGCGGACGGCGCCGAGAGCACGCCCGAAACGCGAGAGGGATCCGTCGGCGACGACCACGAAGCGCGGATGCACCATTTCCTTCTCACCATCCGAGGTGAGCTCGACCGCGGCGATGCGGCCCTCTGCCAGCACCGGCACGGCCGAGGTGTGCTGGCGTACCACCACACCTTGTTTCTCTGCGAGGCGCGCCACTTGCTCATCGAGATCAGCCCGGCGAATCACGCCACCCCAGTTGGGATACACCGGGTGCTCGGGCCACTCCATCTCGATCATCAACTCGCCCGCGTAGGCCCGCAGCCCGTCGACCCGATGGAATTCAGCGAGGCCGAAGTCGAAACCCATCTCGGCGAGTTGGTAGATCGAGCGAGGAGTGAGGCCGTCGCCGCAGGTCTTTTCCCGCGGATACTCCTTCTTCTCCACCAGCATCACCGCGTGCCCGTCGCGGGCTAGCCAGTGCGCCGCGGCCGAGCCAGCCGGGCCACCACCCACGACGAGGACATCGAGATCCATGGTTGGCAGGGTAGAGAACGCGATGACCGTATTCGCCAGGAAGTGAGGCTTCTCGCAACCCGCGACCAGGCTGAAGGGTTTGTATCTATCGTCACTCACGTGATCGACCTCTTCTCTGACACTCACACGCTCCCTTCGGAAGGGATGCGCGCTGCCATGGCTGCCGCCGAAGTGGGTGACGAGCAACTTGGGGAGGA
>JBBTKD010000086.1:0-3778 GCA_038059105.1 Actinomycetota bacterium
GCCGACAGGCCCGACCTCTTCCGTTACCCTGCCGTAGATGGACACCCCTGAAGAACGCATCGCTCTGTTCATGGACTTCGAGAACCTGGCGATTGGCGCCCGGGAGGACCTGAAGGGCGCCAAGTTCGACATGAAGCCGGTGTCCGATGCCCTTGCTGAACGGGGGCGGGTCGTGGTGCGACGGGCCTATGCGGATTGGAACCTGTTCGAGGATGCTCGCCGCATGCTGGCGGAACACCACGTCGAGATGATCGAGATCCCGCAGCGCATGGGTGCCAGCCGCAAGAACGCCGCTGACATCAAGATGGCGGTCGACGCCATCGAGTTGTCCTTCGAGCGTGACTACATCACCACCTACGTGATCGCCACGGGGGACAGCGACTTCACCCCCCTGGTGCACAAGTTGCGCGAACTGAACCGGCGCGTGGTGGGCATCGGTCTCCGCGGCAGCACCTCCGCCATGCTTCCGCCCGCTTGCGACGAGTTTCTGTTCTACGACTCACTCGAAGGCGTCGACGTACCGCAGAGGACCTCGAGCAGCCGTCGCCGCGACGCGGCGTCGACCGAGGCTCCACCGGTCGCCGCAGAGGTCCCGGCCGACTCGGGTGACCTCGAGCGGCTCGTCACGCAGACCCTTTCCGGTCTGCAGCGCTCTGGAGACACGGTGGTGCTCGCCTCGAGCCTCAAACGAGCCCTGCTCCGCAAGGACCCGACCTTCAGCGAGGCCGATCACGGGTTCCGTTCCTTCGGCGAGTTGCTGCGCAACCTGGCGAGTCGCGGTGTGATCGATGTCACCGACAGCGGAGCTCGCGGCGATCCCGAGGTTGCATTCAAGGCGTCGGGTGGGCAGGACGAGCACGCGTTCGCTTTGCTCCGCCAGGTGGTCGCCAAAGGCAAGGGCCCGGTGGCGCTCTCCGGCATCAAGGACCGCATTCGCAAGATCGAGCCGTCGTTCTCCGAGAAGGCCTACGGCTACGGCGGTTTCCTCCAGTTCTCCAAGGCCGCAGCGGCGCGCGGCGTAGTCGTGATGGAGTGGTCGGAAGAGACTGACGAGTATCTGCTCTCGCTTCCCGGGTGAGCATGCCCTCTCGCCCGGTCGCCCTGGTGCGTGAGGTTCCTGACTCGTTCGTCGCGTGCGTCACCTCCCGTCCCCCGGTTCCTCCGCTCGATCCGTCGAAGGCGAGGCACCAACACGCCGAGTACGTGGCAGCGCTTGAGGAGGGCGGGTTTTCGGTTTTGAAAGTCCCCGCCGCCGAGGAGCATCCCGATTGCATCTTTGTCGAGGACGTCGCCGTGGCCTTCGGGCGCAAGGCGCTGCTCACCAGACCAGGGCATCCCTCGCGACGCGGCGAGACCGCTGGGGTGCGCACGGTGCTCGCCGACCTGGTACCGGTGGAGTCAATGGACGAGGGGTCGCTCGACGGGGGTGACGTGCTCCACGTCGGCGCCCGCGTGTTCGTTGGATTGAGTGCGCGCACGGATGCAACCGGGATCGCCGTGCTCGCCCGATTCTTTGCTCCGCTCGAAGTGATCGCGGTTCCGGTGCGGGCGACGCTCCACCTCAAGTCGGGGGTCTCTGCCGTTGACGCCAACACCGTGTTGTGGCATCCGGCCGCCTGTGACCGCGACGACCTCGTCGGACTCCAGGTCGTCGAGGTTCCGGGCGATGCCCCGGAGGCAGCCAATGTCGTCCGGCTTCCCGACGAGTCGGTGCTGGTCGCGGCACACCACCCCGTCACTGCGGATCTCGTTGCTTCTCTCGGTCACAAGGTGCGAACCGTTGACGTCTCCGAGTTCGCCAGAGCCGACGGCGGACTCACCTGCCTCTCGGTGAGAATTCGGTCGGGGAGGGCCGTATCCTCGGCGCCATGACCGATCAGCAACCACCCGCCGCCGCTGAGATCGTCGACGCCGAAGGCGACAACTCGTACGTTCAGGCACCCAAGCTGATGCGCATTGCATCGATGACCCGCGCCATGCTCGAGGAGATTCGCCAGGCGCCGCTCGATGCCGCCGGTCGCAAACGGCTGTCCGAGATATTCGATCACTCGCTCGCCGAGATGCAGGATGTGCTCAGCGAGGATCTCCGCACCGAACTCAACGGACTCTTCGTACCGATGTCGGCCGAGACCGTGACCGAGGCCGAATTGCGGATCGCTCAGGCTCAGCTCGTGGGATGGCTCGAAGGTTTGTTCGCCGGGATCCAGGCATCGTTGTGGAGCCAGCAAGCCGTCGCAGCCAGCCAGCTGCAACAGATGCGCATGCGCGCCATCGAAGCGCAATCAGGACGTCCCGGGGATCCGCCGGGACAGTATCTCTAGCTTGTCCGCGCGCTCGAGCCGGAACCTCCGGCGAATCCGCACCATTCCCACCCATGTTCTGCTGTTTCTGGTCGTCACTGCACTGACACCGGTGTGGCTGGTGGTCGGCTTGCTGGTCGATGTCGTCCGTTGGATCACCGGTCGTCATCACGCGATGGCGGTGCGCATGTTCGCCTTCGGATGGTGGTACCTCCTTATCGGAACCGTATGTCTCACGCGCATCCTCGGCCATTGGCTGGTGGCAGGGTTCGGCCGCAACAAGGCGTCGATGCGGGAAGGTTCCTACCGGCTCCAGGAGTGGTGGGCCCGGATGCTGTTCGCAGCGGTAGTCCGGATCTTCCGCCTCACCGTTTCGGTCGAGGGTCTCGATCAGATTGCGCCCGGACCGATCATCGTGATGATGCGCCATGCCAGCATCGTGGACACCCTGTTGCCCAACGTCTTCGTCACCGGCAAGGCCCGGATCAGGCTGAGGTACGTGCTGAAGAAGGAACTACTCGCCGACCCGATCCTCGACATCGCTGGCAATCGTCTTATCAACCACTTTGTCGATCGCCAGGGTGATTCGATCGCCGAGGTAAAAGCAGTCGTTGCTCTCCTGGATGACGTCACCGACCGCGAGGGTGTCCTCATCTACCCGGAAGGGACCCGCTTCACCGAAGAGCGACGAGACAAAGTCCTGGCGGGGCTGGGCGATCGCGACACGGGTCTTGCCGAACGGGCGCGACGCCTACGACGCGTGCTGCCTCCGCGCCCGGGAGGCTCGGCAGCGCTTCTCGAGTCGGCCTTCGACGTGGTCATCGCCGCTCACACCGGACTCGAACCACTGGCGACGATTCCCGACGCGTGGTCCGGCCGCATCGTGGGTTCGCATCTCCGCATTCGGTTCCAGCGGTTCGACGGATCTGCGATCCCGCAGACCCGTCGTGGACGAGTGGATTGGCTGTTCGACCGCTGGGAAGAAGTTGACGCCTGGATCGTCGGCGCGTAGACCCCTTCGATCAGGTTCCGGTGACGGTCACCTTGTTGATCTTTGGCGGGTCCTTGGGCCGGTCCTGAGATCCCGTGGGGAGCGTGGCGATGGCATCGACGATCTCCATCCCGTTGGTGACCCGCCCGAAGATCGAGTAGCTGTGGGGCAACCCGTAGTCCTTGTGCATGATGAAGAATTGGCTGCCGTTGGTGTTGGGTCCGGCGTTGGCCATCGCCATCGTGCCTCTGGCGTACTTGCCGGGCCCTTCGAGTTCGTCGCGGAACTTGTATCCCGGTCCGCCCGATCCAGTCCCGGTGGGATCGCCTCCCTGAATCATGAAGCCGGGGATCACCCGGTGGAAGATCACCCCGTCATAGAACCCTTCGCCGGCGAGGAAGAGAAAGTTGTTGACGGTCTGCGGAGCCTCAGCGGCGAGAAACTCCACCGTGATGTCGCCCAGCGAGGTGTGCAGCGTGGCGCCATA
>JBBTKD010000087.1:0-3734 GCA_038059105.1 Actinomycetota bacterium
ATCGACCTGGGGACCACCAACTCGGTGGTCGCCGTTTTCGAGGGTGGCGAACCCACCGTCATCGCCAACGCTGAAGGTCACCGCACCACACCGTCGGTGGTGGCCTTCTCCAAGAGCGGCGAGGTCCTGGTCGGCGAGGTCGCCAAGCGCCAGGCCATCACCAACCCCGACCGCACCATTCGGTCGGTCAAGCGCCACATGGGCGAAGCCTGGAAGATCGACATTGATGGCAAGGCCTACACGCCCCAGGAGATCAGCGCCCGCATCCTGATGAAGCTCAAGCGCGACGCCGAGGCGTACCTGGGCGGACCCGTCACCCAGGCGGTGATCACCGTTCCGGCGTACTTCGGCGACGCCCAGCGTCAGGCCACCAAGGAAGCCGGACAGATCGCCGGCCTCGAGGTTCTGCGCATTATCAACGAGCCCACGGCGGCGTCGCTCGCCTACGGACTCGACAAGGCGGGACAGGATCAGACGATCCTCGTCTACGACCTCGGTGGCGGCACTTTCGACGTGTCGGTACTCGAGATCGGCGAGGGTGTCTTCGAAGTGAAGGCCACCAGCGGCAATACCCACCTCGGTGGTGACGACTGGGATCAGCGCGTCATGGACTGGCTGATCAAGGACTTCAAGAACGACAACGGCGTCGACCTCGACAAGGACCCGATGGCGCGTCAGCGTCTCAAGGAAGCTGCCGAGAAGGCGAAGATCGAACTGTCGCAGGTGGCATCCACCGAGATCAACCTGCCGTTCGTCACCGCCACCGCCGACGGTCCGCTGCACATGCAGCGCACCCTGACGCGGTCGGAATTCCAGAAGATGACCGAGGACCTCGTCGCCGCGACGAAGGCTCCGGTCGAGCAGGCGATCAAGGATGCCGGGATCAAGGTTGCCGACATCGACCACGTGGTCCTGGTCGGCGGCTCCACCCGGATGCCTGCCGTCATCGACCTGGTGAAATCCATCACCGGAAAAGACCCGCACAAGGGTGTCAACCCCGACGAGGTGGTCGCTGCCGGCGCCGCACTCCAGGCCGGAGTGCTCAAGGGCGACGTCAAGGACATCCTGCTCCTCGACGTGACCCCCCTGACCCTCGGTATCGAGACCATGGGCGGCGTGTTCACCAAGATGATCGAACGCAACACCACGATCCCGACGCGTCGCTCGGAGATCTTCACCACGGCAGCTGACAGCCAGCCCGAGGTCGAAGTGCACGTGCTCCAGGGCGAGTCGGAGATGGCGGACCGCAACGCATCGCTCGGCAAGTTCAATCTCACCGGGATCCCGCCGGCGCCGCGCGGCGTTCCGCAGGTCGAGGTGACCTTCGACATCGATGCCAACGGGATCGTGGCGGTCTCCGCCAAGGATCTGGGGACGGGCAAGACCCAGCAGATCACCATCACCGGCGGCACGGCGCTGCCCAAGGACAAGATCCAGGAGATGATGAAGAACGCCGAGGCACATGCTGCGGAAGACCATGCCCGTCGTGAGGCTGCGGACGCCCGCAACCAGGCGGACCACGCCTCGTACCAGATCGAAAAGCAACTGGCCGAACACGGCGACAAGTTGTCGGCCGACGAACGCGCCGGTGTGGACGAGAAGGTCGCAGCGGTGAAGAAGCTGCTCGGCGACCCGGCGGTGGAGGCGAAAGACCTCACCGCAGCCACCGAGGCGATGCTCAAGTCTGCGCAGATTCTCGGAGAGAAGATCTACGCGGCGTCACAGACCCCGGTCGGCGGCTCGACCGCGGGCAACGACGACGTGGTCGAGGCGGAGATCGTCGACGAGGGTGGTGACTCGTGAGCGACGACGTCCTCGAGAACTCTGCGGCCGACGAGGCCGTCCTCGGTGAGATCGTCGAGGACGGCCCGTCGTTCGATCTCCCGGAGGATCCTGAGGCTGCGATCGCCATGTTGTTGGAGGCACTCGGAAGTGCCCAGCACCAGGCCACCGCCTACCTGGAAGATCTGCAGCGCGTTGCTGCCGATTTCGAGAACTACCGCAAGCGCGCCCAGCGTGACCGCGACGAGATCGTGACCAGAGCCACCCAGGTACTCGTGCGCGAGTTGCTCCCGGTGCTCGACTCCTTCGACGGGGCCCTGTCAGCGGCGACACCCGGTGACGAGCGCCTCCTCACCGGAATCCGGTCCACCCATCAGTTGCTGATGGACGTCCTCGCCCGCGAGGGTGTCGAGGTGATCCCGGCCGTCGGTATGCCTTTCGACCCCGCGATGCACGAGGCTGCCTCCGGAGGCGGAACCGGACACCTGGTGGTGACCGCCGAGATGCGCCGCGGGTACACGCTGCGGGGCAGGGTGCTGCGACCGGCGCTCGTGGCCGTCGCCGCCGACGACCCGGGTGATGCGGCGTGACGATCCGGCGCGAATGGCTGGAGCGCGACTTCTACGGGATGCTCGGCGTCGACCGCACGGTGAACGCCAAGGATCTGAAGAAGGCGTATCGCACCCTCGCCCACAAGCACCATCCCGACAACAACCCCGATGACTCTGCGGCTGAGTCGCGATTCAAGGACATCAGCGAGGCCTACGACGTCCTCTCGGATCCGAAGACGCGGAAGGAATATGACGAAGCCCGCGACGCCTTCGCCCGCGGCGCCTACATGGGCGGGCCCCCGGGTGGCGGGACCCAATACGTGCGCGTCGAGGACCTCGGTGACATCGGCGACTTGTTCGGATCGGGCGGGTTCGGCGGACTCGGTGATCTCTTCGGGGGAGGTCGCCGCGCCCGGGGACCACAACCCGGTGCCGACCTTCAGACCGAGGTGAGTCTCTCGTTCCACGAGGCGATCGATGGTGTGACCCGCACGCTCACCGTGGACGGTCGGGATCAGGTGCAGGTCAAGATCCCGGCCGGGGTCAACGACGGGGCACGCATCCGCTTGCGCGGCAAGGGACGACCGGGCACCAACGGCGGATCGCCCGGCGACCTCTTCGTGTCGGTCCATACCGCCCGACACCCCGTCTTCTCCCGGTCGGGCAAGGACCTCAAGATGCGCGTGCCGGTGACGATCACGGAGGCCGCGCTCGGCGCCGCCATCACGGTGCCCACCCTCACCGCAACGGTGACATTGAAGGTGCCGCCGGGAACCCAATCCGGAACCACGCTGCGCGTCTCGGGCAAGGGCATCACCACCGCCAAGGGGACCGGCGACCTCCTCGTCACCATCGCCGTGAAGGTGCCGGAGCAGCTCGACGCTGAGCAGCGAAACCTTCTGGAACGACTCCGCAGTCTTGAGACCGACCCGCGATCCCACCTGGGGGTGTGATGACCGAATCCCGTGAAGCCGCCGTCTACATCATCTCGGTCGCAGCCGAACTCGGGGGGGTGCATCCGCAGACGCTCCGCATCTACGAGCGCCGTGGGCTGCTCCATCCGTTCCGCACCCCGGGAGGGACCCGCCGCTATTCGGCTCAGGATCTCGAACAACTCGGGCTCATCCAGGAGCTCACCGCCGACGGCGTCAATCTCGAAGGGGTCCGCAAGATTCTCGAGCTGCGCGATGAGGTCGAGCGGTTGCGCCACCAGGTGAGCCGATTGCGACGGCTGCTCGGCGAGGCCGAGGAGCGCCTCAGCGCGGCGGGATCGGGAACGCTGGTGCGCAACCTGCCCGACGTGCGGCGGGATCTCGAGCGTTAGGTCGACGCGAAGACTCAGGGAGCGATCAGTTCGGCGGACTTCAAGGCACCCGCCAATCGCCGATCGGTAGTGATCAC
>JBBTKD010000088.1:0-4559 GCA_038059105.1 Actinomycetota bacterium
TGGCAATTGGCAAAGGTCGGCCGCCGAAGGCGGCCTCCCGCAATTCGCAATTGGCAATTGGCAAGACCGAGAGCGATTATGCGCGCGACCGGCGACCGGCGACCGGCGACCGGCGACCGGCGACCGGCGACCGGCGACCGGCAACGACTTCCTGCGGGAGGCGCGGCAACCACAATCCCCGATCCGGTCACCCCTCGCCCGTACCATCCGGCTCGCCATGCTCAGTGAGAGCGACCGAACCATCCTCGACTTCGAGGGGTCCTGGTGGCTCTATCCGGGGCCCAAGGACCGCTCGATTCGCGAATATCTCGACATCAGCGCCACCCGCTACTACCAGGTGTTGCGTAGGCTTGTCGATGATCCCGATGCAGAGCGTGTCGCCCCGATGACCATTCGCCGAATGCGCCGTATGCGCGAAGAGGCCAAGCGCCGTAGCGTCGAGCGCAGGCTCGGCGACGGCAAGTCCGGATGAACGGATCGCGGCTGAAGTCTGTTGGTGTGGCGGCGTGGAGCCTGCTCGGGCTCGTCTTGCTGATCGGTCTGATGGCGTGGCTGGTCACCAAGGTGTGGATCGTGATCCCTCCGGTGGTGATCGCCATCGCCATCCTCTATCTCCTCAATCCCATCGTGACCCGGCTCCAGGCCCGGGGGATGGCGCGGTGGATGGGATCGTGTCTCTCCTACCTCGTCCTCATGGGTCTGCTCACCCTCATCGGCTTCCTGGTGTTCCCCTCGATCGCCGATCAGGGTCGAGAGTTGGCCGACAACTTCCCCACGATCTACGAGAACCTCGTCGCCGACCTCGAAGACTTCGCATCCAACATCGGGATCACTGATCTCAATCTGCCGACGTACGAAGAGTTGCGAGACGAGCTGGCCGGGGGCGGCGGCGACACCTTCGCCGAGCAGTTCCGTCGGATCTCAGAGGTGACACTCAGCGTCCTCGAGGCATTCTTCCTTCTCCTGCTCGCACCCGTGATCGCGTTCTATCTGCTGCTCGATCTCCCCACCGTGCGCGCCAAGACGATGTCGCTCATTCCCGGGCGAAACCGCGCCGAAGTCGTCTTCGTTGCCCGCGAGCTCGGCTTTGCGGTGGGTGGTTTCCTCCGCGGCCAACTCCTGGTGGCGTTGATCGTCGGCGTCATGACCAGTGTCGGCTTCTGGGCGATCGACCTGCCGTTCTGGCTGCTCATTGGGATGATCGCTGGCTTCCTCAACATCATCCCGTTCGTGGGGCCATGGGTGGGCGGCATCCTCGGCGTGCTCGTTGCTCTCGCCACCCGCGATCTCGCAACCGCGGGTTGGGCCGCCCTGGTGGCACTCGTCGTCCAGCAGATCGACAACCACTTCGTGAGCCCTACCGTCCTGCGGGCCACCGTCCGCATCCATCCGGCGATGATCATTCTCGGTCTGGTCCTCGGCGCTTCCGTTGGCGGATTCTGGGGAGTCGTGCTCGCCGTGCCGCTCATGGCGTCGGTGAAGATCATCGGTGGTCATCTGTGGCGGACACGGGTGCTGGGGGAGTCGTGGGTCGAAGCGTCCGAGGCTCTGATCGAGATGGACCCCCACGGCGAGTCACCGATCGAAAAGATCCTGCAGGACATTGCCGACGAGGTACCGGAGCAATCCGGCGGCGATGATTTCCCAACCTCCCCATAGACTCGCCCGATCGTGATGAGTCGTCGGATCATCGTTTCCGCGGGCGCTTTCAGCCTTGGAGCGCTCCTGATCATCGCCGCTCCAGCGGCAGCGCAGGAGTCGGAGGTCTATCTCGCCGCCGATCAGGTGAGCGCCGGCACCTGCTCTCCCGAGGTCGTGCTCGCCGGCCAGTTGGTCGACTGTCGGTTTCCCGTGCCTCCTGGTTCGGTGCTGGATCCTTGGGGACCGCATCACGTCGACGTGAACGTGTCGTTCGACGAGGACAACGACGAGCACGCTCCGTGCACCGTGGAAGCCGAAGAGTTGGTGTGTCGCGGAGTCTTCGGTTACTACGTTCTGGGCGATCGCTCGGTGACCGCGGTCGTATCGGGCGTCCGTTCGGATGCACGCGCATCGTTTCGCGTGGTCGACTCCTGGAGCCAGGGGGCGTACCTCACTTCCGAGTGGGGCGGCGAGCCGTACGTGTTCGATGGTCATCCGCTGTCGATGTGGCTGGATGGACCGGACCGGACCTCTGTGAGCTACGCCACCATCCGTTCGCGCGATGACGGGAGACTGATGGCCACGATTTCGTTGCCCATCACCGATCCGTCCGCCTTCGAACCGGTGCTCGTCGATCCGGGGGCCTTGCCGCCGGGCCGCTATCTCGTGACCCCGTGCCGGGGCGATAGGCCGCTCGGTTGCGTCGAGGTTCCCGGTGGGGTCGGCTTTCAGGTTGGGGCTGGTCGACTCGTCGAAGTGGTTCCCGACTGGAATCTCGAAGACGCCGACCGGATCAACGTGGTGTTCGTCCCGAGCGGGAACACCACTCCGACGTCAGCGCTGGCGTCGATCCGGGCCCTCCTCGGCTGGGAGGGTCCGCTCGCGATCGGCGAAGGTGACTCGGTGCTCGAGAGTCCCGGTCCGGGAGAGACATGGTGGGTGCAGTTCGGTCCCTTTGCGTTCGAGCCGTTGCGATCGTCGCGTCATCGCTTCAACTTGTGGATGCTCGACGATGTGTTGGTCGATCCGCGCGCTCTCGATCACACGGCGCCCCCTCTCGGTTGGGATCGTCCTGCGCCTGACTTCGGGTTGCCGGACATCGCCGTAACGTCATTCGACGTCCAGTTCCCCGGAGAGTTCGCCCGGTCCGAAGCACTGTGGCCGTCGTTCAGCACGCCGGTCGGTCCGGAGGTGATCGAGCGCGACGGTCTGGTGTTCGCCTCGGCGTACCTGGCCGTGTCGAGCACCTTCCCCCGGTCTCAGTCGTCAACCCTCACTCACGAGTGGGGTCATGCCCTCTTCGATTTGCGCGACGAGTACGTGGAGTTCGAACGCTCGGTGACCTACGGGTATCCGAACTGTGCCCCCGACGAGGCGACCGCCCGCGAGTGGTGGGGTGACTTGCTCAACGAGGTGGATCCATTCTTCGACGAGTACCTCGCGGTGAGGGAATCCTTCGGAGTGGAGACCGACCCCGGTTTCCGAGAGCGGGTGCGGGTCGGCCTTGTCAGCGGAGGCTGTTACTCGCCCAACGACAACGCGGTACGCCCCACCGAGGACTCGATGATGAACTCGGAGATCCCGATCTTCGGATCCGTCAACCGTCGCAGGGTCGAAGAGGTGCTTGCCCTCTGGTCGGGAGCGTCACCGTTCACGGTTCAGGGAGCAACGGTGGTGTGCGATCTGGTGGTGCAGCGTGAGCGCGTTGGCTTCTGCTCGGTGGAGCTAGCCCCAATGGTCGATGCTCCCGAGGTGCCTGTGGTTCTGGTGCTCGACGGACAGCACTCCCGGTGTGGTTCGGCTGAAACCGAAGGTGATCGCGTGGTGATCCATTGCGGGGTGCTGCGGTTCGTCGAGGAGGCGCCGGATGTGATTGGGATCGACCTGGATGGCACCGTAACGGAAGTGAGATTGCAGATAGCAGATGGCAGATAGGCGAAGGAGTGAGTCTGCCTTCTGCCATCTGCCTTCTGCCATCCTTCCCTAAGGTGAGGTTTCGCGACCTGGAGGACGTGTGACCGAGGAACTCGCCGCTCGTGATGCCTACTTGAGGGAGACCTCGGCGACGGTGGTAGCGGCGACGACGGACGGCGTCGTGCTCGATCGCACGGTTTTCTACGCCCGGGGTGGTGGCCAGCCCGGCGACACCGGAAGGCTCACCTGGGCTGAAGGAGCAGCCCGCGTCACCGACACCTTCAAACGCGATGGGGTGGTGGTTCACGTGGTTGACGGCGACGTCCCGGCAGTGGGCACCGTCGTGGAGGCGAGCATCGATTGGGATCGGCGACACCTCCTCATGCGCACCCACACTGCACTCCACGTTCTCTCCGCGGTGATCTGGCGGGACTTCGGTGCCAAGGTCACCGGGGGAAACATGGAGCCGGGGGAGGCTCGTATGGATTTTGAACTCGACGGCATCAGCGTCGAGTTCGGCAAGGAGGTGGAGGGTCGCCTCAATGCCGCTCTCGGCGAGGCTCACGCGGTAGCGGTCCACTTCATGCCCCGCGCCGCTGCTTTGGCGGATACCGACCTGATCCGCACCAAGGTCAATCTCATCCCCGAGGGCGTCGATCCGATCCGCGTGATCGAGATCGGCACCATCGACAAGCAGGCAGATGGGGGCACCCATGTCGCCAACACCAGCGAGGTTGGACCGGTCCGGGTGACCAGGACCGAGAGCAAGGGCAAGGGCAACAAGCGAATGCGCATCGAGCTCGACGCCTGATGATCATCGACGTCGTCGCCATCCTCATGCTCGCCCTGTTGCTCGTGCGCGGCTGGTGGCGCGGGTTCGTCCGGGAGGCGATGGATCTCGTCGGACTGATCCTCGGGACGGTGCTCGCCTTTCGTCTCGCCCCGTTCATGGGCGGGACCGTGAACGCCGTATTCGACGTGTCGGAGCCGGTGGCCCGACTCAT
>JBBTKD010000089.1:0-7200 GCA_038059105.1 Actinomycetota bacterium
TCCGAGTCGGGGTCGAGATCGGCAGCGAAGAACGCTGCAGCCTGCACCTGGCCGGGGTCACACCGCATCGCAGTCGCCCGCGCATCCAGATCCACCCCTTGCTGCTCGAGCGCCACAAGGCCCTCCTGCCACAACTCGCGGTCGCGCGTCTCGGCGAGCGTGGACTGATCGAGCACTTCTATGACCGACTCGAGATACCGCGCCGCATCGACGGCGAGCCGACCGCACGTGTCGTTTTCGATCGTGGTGGTTGTTGAAGGAATGTTCGGATCAGCCGTAGTCGGCGTGGACGTGCCCGAGTCACACGAGGCGAGCAGGAGGAAGAGGACGGCGATAGCGAGTCGGGAGTACACGGCTCACGAGGGTAACGGGGAGAACAGAAAACAGATGACAGATGACAGATGACAGATGACAGATGACAGATGACAGCATGCACCCCCGCCCTGAGGCTCCTGGGTCCGTTCTGACGAATTGCGAATTGCGAATTGCGAAGGCCACCTCTGGCGGCCGACCTCTTCTCGGCTGGTGCCTGGTGCCTGGCGCCTGGTGCCTACCTCACAGCCCCACGACCTCCACCGCGGCTCTGTCCACCACCAACTGATCCACGATCCCCACGATCACCGCCCTGATGGGGGCGTCGGGTGCGCCGACCACCTGACGGGCGCCGTTGCCTTCGTCGAGGATCAGCACCGTCTCTCCTGGACCCGCACCGACGGTGTCGACACAGATCAGATAGTCACCAGTGTCCTTCCCTGACGCGTCGAGGAGATCGCACATCAGTAGCTGGCGACCGTCGAAGATCGGATGGCTAATCGTCGACACCACCGTCCCGGATACCCGACCGAGCTTCATCGGGTTCTCTCAACCTCGTCGACGATCCCGACAATCGCATGGTCAACGGGCACGAACTGGACCGGAAGCGACAACGCCGCCTCGCGACTGCCGACGATGTAGACCAGCTCGCCACGCCCCGCCATCGCCACCGCATCGGCGGCCACTACCGGACGACCCTTCGGCTTCCTGTTGCGATCGAGTGGCTGCACGATGAGAAAGCGCACGCCTTCGAGGCCCTCAGACTTGACCGTGGCGACAACGGTGCCGACCACCTCAGCCAGCTGCATCGAAGCCTCCGTCCCAACCGACCCGTGAGCCGAAACGATGAGCCTCAAACAGGTTCCCGCCCATCTCGTCGTGGAGGCGCGGGATCACGACGGACCCGACGAGCAATTGCGGAGCAACACGGCCGACCCCGATCCCTACCGCCGCCTGCACATCAGAGACCGTTCCCGAGAACACGGCGTATCCCTTACCCCCGAGACCGTCGGCAAGATGCAGACCGACCAGAATCACCATGGCACCCTTGACCGCGGCATCTGCGGCCTCGATGGCGGCGGCGACAGTCGTCGTCTCGATGACACCGACGGCCTCACCGCCGGGTTCAAGCCGTTCTCCACGCACGGCATCTGCCACGGCGGGATGAACGTCGGGCAGAAACACACGGTCGAGCAGTGAGCCACCTGCGGTCTCGACACCCGCCGCAACTGCTTCTTCGACTGCTCCGACTTCGCCCGTGACCAGCACCAGGTAACGGCCGGGGTGCACCGTGCCAGCGATGATCTCGGCGACGGGACCGCGTTTGATCATGGCGTCGCCGGCCTGGATCCCGGCAGCGATCGAGCCGAACTCGAGCAGGGCGAGTGCTGGGTTCACCTCACACGATCCTCAGGGCGCCGACGACAGCGATACGGCGCTCCCGGGTGAAGGTGAGCGGACGCGTCATGCCGTCGCCCGAAGGACTGGCGATCGAGAAGGAGGTGAACCCTTCACCACCCTGTCCGAGCCCTGCATAGTTCGGTCCGTTGGCGATGAAGATCGAAACGTTGATCGACCGGGCCATACGCGTGATCGTCGACACGTTGTTCGAGTGGATCGATGCGGTGTGCTGAAACCGATGCTCGGAGCGGATGGCGAGATCGATGGCCGCGTCCACGTCACCGACCATGGTGACGGGCATCACCGGCATCATCTGCTCGGTCCACACCAGGTTGTGATCGTTCGGGACCACGGCGACGAGAATCCGCGGATCACCGTCGACGTCGACCCCGGCGGCGGCGGCGATGGCGGAGGCGTTCTTCCCGATCCACGCCCGATTGATCACACCGGGTTTTCCTGGTGGGCCCATCGTTTCGAAGATCACGCGCTCGACCTTGCGGAGTTCGTGTTCCTTGAGGATGTGGGCTCCGTGGCGTCCCATCGCCCGAACCAGTTCGTCGCCGATCGACTTCACCGCGATCGTCGTCTTCTCGCAGGTGCAGATCACGTTGTTGTCGAACGATGCGCCGGAGACGATGTCCCGGGCTGCCCGATCGATGTCTGCGGTCTCGTCGACCACGGCGGGGGGATTTCCCGGTCCGGCGGTGATGGCCCGCTTGTCTGTCTTGAGAGCCTCACGGACAACACCGGGACCACCGGTGACGAGCAGCACCCGCACCTTCGGGTGGTGCATGAGTTCCTGGGCCGACTGGATCGTTGGCTCGGGAACCGCGGTCACAAGATCGGGCGGACCGCCGCCGGCGAGCACCGCACGGTTGAGCAGTCGCACGTTTTCGGCAGAGACCTTGCGGGCACCGGGGTGGGCGTTGAAGACGACCGCGTTGCCGCCGCTGAGGATGGCGATCGTGTTGTTGATGATCGTCGAGGTGGGGTTGGTGGTCGGGGTGATCGACCCGATGATCCCGAACGGGGCATGCTCGGTGAGCATCATTCCCCCGTCACCGGTCTGGATGAGCGGTTCCAAGTCCTCAGGGCCGGGGGTGCGCGTCGACACGAGAATGTTCTTGCGCACCTTGTCTTCGGTTCGGCCGAGCCCGGTCTCCTCGTGCGCCAACTTTGCGAGATGCTCGGCGTTGGCGAGCATGGCGGAACGGATTGAGGCGATCACCGAATTGCGGATCGCAGAGCCCATCGCGTTGTAGCGCTCGTAGGCCCGTTCGGCGGCGTTCACCGCATCGTCGATCGTGGCGTAGATGCCCTCACCCAATGAGGTCTCCGGGATATCGACGGGAACCCTGGCGTGAAGCGGTGCGGCGTCAGCGGTGCCCCCGAGGCGCGCCCGAACCCGGGCGATGATCGCTTGGACGTCCTGTTCGGAGTACGGCTTCACTTCACGTACTTCGTGTCGCCGCCGACCTCCCAGGTGTCGACGATCGCCATGACGACCGCGTCGCACGGCCGATCCCGCGTCGCCACCGTCTGTCGGGCCGATGAGCCGGTGGCGAACATCACCACTTCACCCACCCCTGCACCAACGCCATCGGCGGCGACGACGTATGCCCCCGTCTCCGACTCGTCGACATCGATCTGTTTGATCACGAGGAACTTGAGGCCCTCCAACGTCGGCTCCTTACGCGAAGCCACGACAGTGCCGACCACGCGGCCGAGCAGCACGTTCCCTACCCCCGGTTACGCCGACTCCGCCGCGGCCTCATCGGCGCGGCCGAGTGGCAGAACCATGTCGATGTTGACGTGGGGACGAGCGATCACGTGGGTCGAGACGACTTCGCCGACCTTCTCGGCGCCGCGGATACCAGCGTCGATGGCGGCCTTCACCGCAGCGACGTCGCCTCGGATCACGGCCGTCACGTAGCCCCCACCGGTCTTCTCATATGAGACCAGCTCCACCTTGGCGGCCTTCACCATTGCATCGGCCGCCTCCACCATCGCCGCGAACCCGCGGCACTCGATCATTCCCAGTGCTTCAGCCATGGGTTTCGTTCTCCCTTGTCGTTATGAAGAAATGTCTCGACCCGTCAAACCCTCGAGCGCCGCAACCGCCGCCCGCCAACCCACATCGATATCGCTTTCTTCGCCGCCGAGGTACACCCGTCCCAGCGAGCCGAAGGAACGCACCTCGAGGACATTGATGTTCGCAGCCTTCTCGGCCTCATTGGCGGCGAGCGCGGCGTACGACGCCGGCTCCATCTCGAGCAGGTACATCGTCTGGCCCGGAATGATCATCTGACCGTGGCGCATCCGGTTGATCAGCTGCGCCTGGTGGTCGTCGATGCGGCGAATGATCTGGCTGGAAGCGATCCGCGGCTTGATGCGATCTTCCTCCTTCACCCCGATCTCGGCCAGGATGGCGGCGCCTGCGGCACGCGTCTCGGCCTGCGACGGGGAGTGGACCTCGAGCAGCCCGAAGAACCGCTCGACGATCTGCATGCCCGGCTTCACTTTCGTGGCCTTCAGAGCCACATCGGTCATGCGGTTGATCTCGATTCCGGGCGAGATCTCGACGTACAGAGAGGAGTCCCCTGCGAGCGGCAGAAATCCCTGGGCAACCGTGCCGAGAAACGCTGCGTATTGCGGTTGGAGGCTGTCGAGGAACGAGTAGCCCCGAAGATCAATACCTGCCACTCGAAGTACCTCCCGTCACGATCTGAATCCCGGCCGAGGCACCAATCCTGGTCGCCCCCGCTGCGATCATCTGCTTCACGTCCTCGGCATTGCGGATGCCACCGGAGGCCTTCACGCCGATCTTGGGACCGACCGCCTCGCGCATCAAGGCTACGTCGTAGACCGTCGCTCCCCCAGGGCCGAAGCCTGTCGACGTCTTGACGAAGTCGGCCTTCGCCTCGACCGCCAGCTGCGACGCGATCACCTTCTCCTCGTCGCTGAGCAGTGCCGTCTCGAGGATCACCTTGCACAGTGCGCCGGCCTCCCGGCACGCTTCGGAGACCCCGGCAATGTCGCGCCGCACCAGATCGAAATCCCCCGACTTGAGCGCCCCGACGTTGATCACCATATCGATCTCGCGCGCACCGTCGCGGATGGCGCGCCGGGCCTCCATCGCCTTGATCTCGGCAGTGGCGGCACCGAAGGGAAAACCGACGACGCAGCACGCCACGACGCCACTCCCCTTCAGCGCGTCGGCAACTCGCTTCGCCCACGTGGGGTTGACGCACACCGAGGCAAACCCGTATTCCCGCGCCTCGGCGCACATCCGGTCGATGTCGCAAGCGGCGGCATCGGGTCTGAGCAGCGTGTGGTCGATGAACCCGGCGAGATCGGTCGGGACATCGGCGCCCGCTCCGTTGAAGGTGACGCGGGTTGCTCCGGCGGCGAGCACCGAGCGAACCTTGTGCGCCGAGTGAACCACACAGTCGCCGACGCAGGAGAGACACTCGTCCCAGGCCTCACCGGCGATCGCGGCGAGTACTTCTCGGGTGATCGTCTCGACCAGTGCATCACGGTCGGTCATGCCGTCTCCTCGAGTCGCCCGCGATCGAGGGCGTCGATCTTCGCCACGCGATGGGCATGGCGACCCTCACCCCAGGGGGTGGCAAGCCAGGCCTCGACGATCTGCCAGGCGAGGGCTTCGCCAATCAACCCCGCTCCGAGGGTGAGCACGTTGGCGTGATTGTGTTCGCGGCTGTTGCGGGCCGAGGAGATGTCGTAACAGAGGGCTGCCCGCACCCCGGAGACTTTGTTGGCCGCCATCGCCGAGCCGATCCCGGCGCCGTCGACGACGATGCCGACCTCGCTTTCGCCGGAGGCGACCTTGCGGGCGACGGCGACGGCAAAGTCGGGATAGTCGACGGCTTCGGAAGAGTCGGTTCCACAGTCCACGACGACCCGGCCCGACTCCCGCAGCTTGAAGACGATGCGTTCCTTAAGGCGGTACCCACCGTGATCTGCGCCCACGGCGATCGAGCCTGAGGAGGGAGATTTCGGTTCAGCCGGGACGAGAGGGGTCGCTACGGGGGTGGATACCGCGTCGACGATGCGGCCCACGAGCGCGCGTACCTGATCCTCGGGAGGGAGTTCTCGGCGAGCCACGCTGACGATTATCTCACGAAGTTCCGGCCCGGGCCGGTGCAGACCCCAGAATTGCCTCCTGATTCGTGCTCTAACCTCGCAAGTCGGAAAGGGAGTCCTCTCGTGGATCCAGCGTTCACCTGGGATCAGCCATCGACGCAGGTGCGGCGCCAGCAGCGGGGCGGCGAGCCCCCACGCCGCGAGGCGACCCGCACCGCCGGCACAGGGCGTATCTCTCTGCGCGAGGCGGAGCATCGCTTCGGCGTCACCGCCGCCACGCTGCGCACCTGGGCGAAGAAGGGGACGATCGACGCCGTGCTGACTGATGCCGGTTCGGGACGCCAGTGGATGGTAACTCCGGAATCCATCGCCCATCATCTGTCGCGGTCACCTCGCCTCGCTCCCGCCAAGTCGAAGAAGGCACCTGCCAAAACGAAGAAGGCACGACCTTCGACGGGCCCGACCCCCGATGGCACCGCAATGCTCGTGCCCCGGGATGCGTGGGACCGCCTCATGGATCAACTCGGCAACCTCCACGACGCTGGCTTGATGCTCGCCGAAGCGCGCGAACGCGCCGCAAAGGCGGAGACGGAGGCCGTGTTCCTCCGGGAGCGTCTCGGTGAGATGCGTACCGAACGCGACGAACTCAAACAACGCAGCGCGGGCACACCGACCGCCCCCATCGGATCGAGCGGTACCCGCGGGCTCCGCCGGTTCTTCGGGAGGCGAAAGTGACCGACCTCGTAACGATTGCGGAACGGCCGACGGGGAAAATCACCTCGTGACGTTGTCGACGCCGACGGAAACCGACATTCTTGCGATCAGCGGACTGCGGTTCGCCTACGGCGACATCGTTGCCATCGACGGTGTCGATCTGGCGGTTCCACAGGGACGCATTGGGCTCGTCGGAGCCAACGGTGCTGGCAAGACGACCCTGCTGAAGATCCTGCTCGGCGTGCTGCCCGCGGCGTCCGGCACGGTGCGGGTGCTCGGGCACACCCTCGAACGCGGCGCCATCGAGGTCCGCGGCCGCGTGGGCTGGATGCCCGAGGGCGACTGTCTGCCTCCCGACCAGACCGCCGCCGACTTCCTCGGGTACGCCGCCGAACTCGGCGGCTTGCCGCCGCGCGCCGCGCGCCAGCGCGCCAGCGACGTCCTCGGCCTCGTCGGCCTCCATGAAGAACGGTTCCGGTATATCGGGGAGTTTTCCACCGGCATGAAGCAAAGGGCGAAACTCGCCCAGGCGATCGTCCACGATCCCGAACTGGTGCTGCTCGATGAGCCGACCGCCGGACTCGATCCGGATGGTCGCGAAGAAATGCTCGACCTCGTCACCCGGCTCGAGGATTTCGGGATCAACGCGATCATCTCGTCGCACGTGCT
>JBBTKD010000090.1:0-2630 GCA_038059105.1 Actinomycetota bacterium
GAGAAGATGACGTCATCATCACCGGGACTCGTCAGCGTCGATGATGCCGCCCCGGTATTCATGAACGTGCGACCGACCGGATCCCACAGATAGTCGGTCGTCGTGTATTCCCAGGTGATCCCGTCGCCGGTGGTAGCCGCACTCGTCGTGAACCCTTCGGCACTGCAGGTCATCCCGTCCATGTGCGTGACGCTGCCGCCCCGAAGGAAACTGGCCTCGAAGGTTCCATCGGTGGTCGACTTGGTGATTGCGCATCCCTCGAGTTGGAAGAACTGGACGATCTCGGTCGACGCCCCGGAATCGACCGCAGCAAGCCCGATAGCCGTGTCGCCTGTGGCAAACGGTTGTGCGAAATAGGCAATCGCCGGTCCGAACACCTCCATCTCCGTGGCGTATCCGTACGAGAGTGCAATCTGTACGCGGAACGTGCCGTCACCGGCCTGATACCCGATGAAGCGGTCGGCCGTTCCATCGCCGTCGAAGTCGCCGTCGAAGTAGGAAACTCCCGGTCCCGGAATCACCGGGATCGTTGCGCTCGGCAGACCGGCACACGGAGGAAGGGTGGTCGTTACAGCCTCGGTCGTGGTCGTCGGCGCGGTCGTGGTTGTGGCAGTGGTGGCCACCGCTGTTGTCGTGGTGGCGTCAGACGTCGAGGTGGCGATCGTCGTGCCCGCGGTGTCGGAGTCGCCGCCCGTGAACACGATCACAGCGAGCACGATCGACAGGGTCAGGGTGATACCGAGCAAGAACCACAGCAGAGTCGTCATCCTGTTGCTCACGGCACAACTCCTGTCTTTGGCGTCGAACGGGTCAACCGGCTACCGAGTACGCGAATCGCGGCAGCACCGAACAGCGCCGCGGCTACGTCGACGGCGAGTCCCGCAGCCGTGAGCCAGAGGCCGGTCGAGTACAGGTCGGCGTCGGTGACACCGCGCTCCACCTGGTCGGCGGTGATCCCTGATCCCGCGGCAAACAGCACGGCACCGGTCACGAAGGCCGCCCACCACCAGTTGGCGATCGAGAGCAGCGGGCGACTCCGCCATTCGCCCGAGCCTTCTGCGGCGACAGCTGACACCCGGTCGATCTCGTTCAGAACCAATTTGGGGATGACAAAGTTGGCGAACGGGATGAACCAGCCTCCCACGGCCCACCCCGAACTCCACGAACGACCGGTAGCACCCGACCGGTCGATGGCGGAATACGCCTGGTACCACCAGATGATGGTGAGTACTGCCAGCACGATGGCGCACAGCGAGAACAGACCGATGAGACCCTGGGTGACTTCCTCGGCGTCGGCAAGCCGAACGAGGCTCCCCGGTTCGCCACCGACGACCTTGTCGAATTGCCGGGCCTCGTTCACCGTGGCGATCGCCCCTCCGAGGGCGGCGGCAGCGGCCGCGTAGAGGAAGCCGCGCAGGCTTCCGGTGAGACCGGGAGAGAGCGTGCGATGAGCCGCGTTCGCGGCGACGGGCGTGGGAACGGTGATGGCGAACTCCTTCGGCGACGCAGGCTAGTCGCACGTCATCGCCGCTATCTTGTCGCCTTCATGGCCGAACCCCTCGTGGTGGCTCGCGATCTGCACAAGTCCTTCGGCGAGCTCGTGGCCGTCGGAGGAATCGACTTCGACGTGCAACGCGGCGAAGTATTCGGATTCCTTGGCCCCAACGGCGCCGGCAAGTCGTCGACGATGAAGATGATCGGTGCGGTGTCTCCCATCTCGGGTGGCTCTCTCTCCGTCCTGGGGATGGATCCCGCCGTCGACGGCCCCCGCATTCGGGCCCGCCTCGGCGTCGTCCCCCAGGAGGACAACCTCGACCTCGAGTTGACCGTGTACGAGAACCTGCTCATCTACGGCCGGTACTTCGGACTGAGCAAGAAGGTGCTCGACGGGCGCATCGACGAGTTACTCAAGTTCACCCAACTCGAAGAGCGCCGCAAGAGCCGGGTCGAGCCGCTGTCGGGAGGGATGAAGCGCCGTCTCACCATCGCCCGCGGGTTGATCAACACCCCGGAGATGCTCATCCTCGACGAACCGACCACCGGACTCGACCCCCAGGCACGGCACCTGTTGTGGGACCGCCTCTATCGCCTCAAGCAAGAGGGGGTGACCCTGATCATCACCACCCACTACATGGACGAGGCGGAGCAACTCTGCGACCGGCTGGTCATCATGGACAAGGGAAAGATCGTGGCCGAGGGATCGCCGCGGCAACTCATCGCCCAGAATTCGACCCGTGAGGTCCTTGAACTGCGATTCCCGGTCGGAACCCAGGAGGAGCACGCCGATCGCCTCGAGGGTATGGCAACCCGCACCGAGATCCTCCCGGACCGTGTGTTGCTCTACACCGATGATGCCGACCGCACGTTCGATGAGGTTCACGCCGTCGGCATCGTTCCCGAATCGACCGTGAGTCGCCGCTCGACCCTCGAAGACGTCTTCCTCAGCCTCACCGGCCGGAGCCTGGTGGACTGATGATCCTCGCCTATCCGGGTCGCTTGGTCGAGGCCTCCGCCCGGGTGTACCGCCGCACCTGGCGCGGGAGTGTGATCAGCACGTTCCTCAACCCGGTGCTGTTCTTGCTGGCGATGGGCGTGGGTCTCGGCAAACTGGTCGACGCCGGGGCGGGAGA
>JBBTKD010000091.1:0-6514 GCA_038059105.1 Actinomycetota bacterium
AACCGGAGTAGCCTCGGGTTCATGACAGGCACCATCCTTCTCGTTGCTGGCGGCCTGCTTCTGCTGGTCGTCATCGCCATCTACAACCGACTCGTCCGGCTGCGCAATCGCACCGACAACGCCTGGGCGCAGGTCGACGTCCAGCTGAAGCGTCGGTACGACCTGATCCCGAACCTCGTCGAGTCGGTGAAGGGGTACGCAGCTCACGAGAAGTCGACCTTCGAAGAGGTCACCCGCGCCCGCACCCTTGCCCAGGAGGCGACCGGGATCGCCGAGCAGGCTGCTGCAGAGAACATGCTCACCGGCGCTCTCCGCAAACTCTTCGCCCTCGCCGAGGCTTATCCCGAGCTGAAGGCGAGCGAGAACTTCCGTCAGTTGCAGGCGGAACTCGCCGAGACCGAGAACAAGATCTCGGTGTCACGCCAGATCTACAACGACAGCACCCTCACCTACAACAACGCGGTGCAGACGGTTCCCTCGAACCTCATTGCCGGGATGTTCGGTTTCCGCACCCGGGTGTACTTCGAGGTGGAGGGCGACGCCCGCAGCGCTCCCGAGGTCCGCTTCTGAGCAACAGGTCGAGCGACCTGATGTCCTGGCCCAGGCGTCTGTTCATCGTTGGCGGAATCCTCGTCGCGCTGGCGGCTCTGGTGGTGCCGCCCGCCTTCGCCAAGGACTATCACATCTCCGCGGCCCGGGTCGAAGTGGAGGTGGGTCCCGATGGCACGGTCGAAGTGACCGAGCACATCAGTTTTGATTTCAACGGATCGTTCGAAGGCGCCTATCGCGACATCCCGATCCGTACGGGTGAGCAAGTCCTTGACGTCATCGTCTCCGAAGGTGCGACGGTGTTCACCCCGGATGCGCCGACGGAGTTGGGTTCATCCGGCGCTCCCAGCTCGTTCGGCGTCGAGAACCTCGGTTCGATCGTGCGGGTGGTCTGGCATTACCGGGCGAGCGACGAGGTTCGGACTTTCACGGTGTCATACCGGATGACGGGACTCGCCGTCGCCTACGACGACGTCGTCGATGTTTATCTCCAGGTATGGGGTGACGAGTGGAAGGTCGATCTCGATCAGATCGAAGCGGTGATGCGACTGCCCGGTTCGGCGGCAGCAGGAGACGTTCTGGTGTGGGGACACCCCTCCTCGGTGCAGGGGTTCACCGAGTTCTCTGCGGACGGAGTCACCCCGACGCTGTACGCGGCGAACATTCCCCCGTCGCAATATGTCGAACTCCGCGTCGCATTCCCGCGATCGCTGCTGACGTCGACCGCCGGCGCAACGGTTCGCACCGGTCTGGGCCTGGAAGGCATCCTTGCCGACGAGGCCGCCGAGATTGATCGGGAGGAGGCAAACGTCACCTCGATCGAGGATCTCAAGGCGGGGGCTCGCAGTGCTCTCACGGCGCTCCTCGTCCTGCTGATACCGATCCCCTTCGTGGTGGCGTGGGGTTACGCCAAGTTCGGAGCCGAGCCATCGGTCGACTACGACCGTGAGTATGAGCAAGAGCCCCCGTCCGACCATGCCCCGGCCATCGTCACCGCACTCGTGTCCCAAGGGAAGGCGGACGAAGCGTCATTTGCCGCGACGCTGTTCGACCTGATCCGGCGCGGCGTGTTCACCGCGGAACCGGTTTCCGTGGAGCGGAGCACCTGGGGCGGGCTCAAGCGCGAGCAGATCTCCGATCTTCAGATCGGCCCTGGCAACACCGAGATGGAACTCACGGAATTCGAACGCAATGTCGAGACGATCGTGAGCCGGGTTCTCGAGGACGGACCGCAGCCCCTGTACGAGTTCCGCAAGCTCATTCGGGAAGACGCCGCTGCCAACTCGACCACCTATCAGTCGTTCCGCACCGCCGTGGGTAACGGCATCAAGTCGTCGGGACTCCTCGACATGTCGGGTCGAATCAAAGGCCCATTCATGGTTGCTGGCCTGTTCATCCTGTTCGGGCTTCTCGGGTGGTTCGTCGGCCCCGCGCTCTTCGACATGGTTTCGGTGGTGAACAAGACCGGGTTCCGTGCGGGCGTCGTCGTAGCCACCGTTCTTGCGATGGGTTTCGCCGGGTGGCTCGCGGTGATGCGTCGGTTGTGGGTCCGCCGATCAGCGGACGGGGCATTGCTCGCGGCGCGGTGGGGTTCGTTCCGCAGCTACCTCGAGGACTTCTCCCGCATCGAAGAGGCACCGTCGATGTCACTTCCTATTTGGGAGAAGTACCTGGTGTACGGGATCGCCCTCGGTGTTGCCGAAGACGTGCTCGCCGCGGCGCGCCTCAAGGCGCCACAAGACCTCGCCGACTCCAGTCACCTGTACTGGTATGGCAACCACGGATTCGGCGGCCACTCCAGCAACGCGATCTCCGGAATCGAACGCGCCCTCAATGGTGCGTTTGCCTCGCCGTCATCATCGGGAGGCGGCGGCGGATTCTCCGGAGGCGGCGGTGGCGGAGGAGGAGGCGGCGGCGGCGGCGCCTGGTAGGAATGGCAAGGCGGACCGGCTGTAGTTCTCGCGGGCCGCTTCTTGTTCTCCTCCCTGAGGGAGGAGTACCCGGCTCCGGAGGAGCCGGGGGAGGAGGGTCTCGCCGTCCGACGAGACTGCGCCTACCGCGGAGACTGCCTCCGTCATTGTGAGTTCCATCGCTCACCACGGTCGAAGCGGTAGGCCGGATTGCGTCGTAGGCCGAGACCCCCTCCGTCACCGCCGAGGACAGCGGTACCACCTCTGCCTCAGGGGGAGGAACAAGATCTCAGATCTCAGGAAGAATTCCGGATTCTCTGACCTGATATCTGACATCTGATATCTGACATCTCTCCTCCATTACCCTCCCACCTCGTGAACACTTCCCGCCTCGAAGAGACCGTTCGTGCCATCGTCGATCCTGATCTGCGCCGACCGATCGGCGATCTGGGGATGGTTCGCGAGGTGTCACTCAAGGGGGACACTGCCCGGGTCGGCCTCATCGTCCCCTCACAGGGTTGGCATGCTGCTCCGCTCGGCGAGGCCATAGGGGTAGCGGTCAAGTCATTGGGAATCGCCAAGGGCGAGATCGACGTTGCGTTTATGGACGACGCCGGACGATCCGCAGTGGCGGAGATCCTGCGTCGCGACCGTCCGGCGATGCCGGGCGGTCAGGGCTCGAAGACCCGCGTGATCGCAGTCGCCTCCGGCAAAGGAGGGGTTGGCAAGTCATCGGTGACCGCCAATGTCGCCGTTGCTCTCCATCGCAGCGGTCTCGACGTTGCTGTCGTCGATGCCGACGTCTGGGGGTACTCGATCCCGCGGATGCTGGGCATCGACCATCCTCCGCAGGCGGTCGACGCGCTGATCATTCCATCAGGAGCACACGGGGTGCGAGCGATCTCGATGGACTTCTTCGTGCCGAGCGACGAGGCAGTGGTGTGGCGCGGTCCGATGCTGCACAAGGCCCTCGAGCAATTCCTCGGTGATGTCTTCTGGGACGAACCCGACATCCTGCTCATCGACATGCCACCGGGCACCGGCGACGTTGCCATCTCGATGTCGCAGTTCCTTCCCCGGTCACAGACCATCGTTGTCACCACTCCACAGATCACCGCGCAGCGCGTTGCGAAGCGGGCGGCAGGGATGGCGAAGAAGGTGAACCAGGAGATCCTCGGAGTCGTCGAGAACATGTCGTGGTTCACCGGTGACGACGGCAAGCGTTATGAGATCTTCGGAGTCGGTGGGGGAGCGGCGCTCGCCGAGGAACTTGGCGTACCGCTCCTCGGTTCAGTGCCGTTGCTCCCAGCGATGCGCCACGGCGCCGACCTCGGCGAACCCGTCGCGGTCGCCGCTCCCGGCTCCGACGCCGAACAAGCCTTCGCCACCATCGCAGCGAAAATCATCGAGCTGCGACCGCGGGTGAGGACGAATCCGCAATTGGTGATTAGGTAGGCGAGAGCCCTGGCGGGGCGGCTGTTCTTGCATTGGGCAATGGGCAATGAGCAATGGGCAATAACGCGTCCATGAGTGGTCGTGTGGCAGTCCGCGCGATGAGCGCCGGCCGGTTATTGCCCATTGCCAATTGCAAGAGAGTTGAACATTTCGAGTGAAGACTTGAGTTTCGTGGGCCTCAACTCGCGGTGGGAGGCTCGCGTCGATGAGCTCCGGCGGGTTGTTGCCCATTGCCCCCCACTTTCGACCGCGGCGAACGCGCCCCTACCATCCGCACCATGAGCACCAGGGTCAAGATTGGGATTACGAACGCGCCGCGGGAGATCGATGTCGAGGTGGCCGACTCCGATGCGTTCATGCGCGAGTTCGAGGCCGCGGTTTCAAACGGTCAGAAGTTGTGGTGGGTCACCGATTCGCAGAGCCACCGGCACGGTCTGGTGGTCGACAGGATCGCCTACGTCGAGGTGGAACCCGAGCGCGACCGTACGATCGGATTCGGGTAACACGGCTCGGCTGAGTGTCTAGCTAGCGCGGCGACGACGCTCGGCCAACCAGCGCTTGCGCAGCCGGCGGCGATCGTCTTCGGCATACCCGCCCCACACTCCGGCTTCCTGGTTCGTCTCCAGGGCGTAGTTGAGGCACTCTTCGCGAACCGAGCACTGTGCGCAGATGGCGCGGGCTAGCTCGATCTGGTCCACGGCGGGCCCAGTCGTCCCGATCGGGAAAAAGAGGCTCGGGTCTGAGTCGCGGCAGGCCGCAAGCTCGCGCCAATCGGTGATCGTCAACATGTGTCGGTAATCCTCCTGAGGATTCCCTCGTGAATTGTGAAAGCTTTCACAAGGTCGAGCGAAATGTAGGAGGGTCCGGGCATTCGGTCAAGGGGTTTTTGGCCCCGTTTGGCCCTTTCTGGGCGGACGGGAAGGCCTTTCCTGGCGGGTAATCTCAGCCCGGAAATGCCCATCCACGACGAACTCGCCAGCGAACTCAAAGATGCCATGCGCCAGCGCGACAGGCCGCGTCTGGACGTGATTCGTCAGATCGAAACCGAGGTTTCCCGGGCCAAGAGCGAACCGGGCTTCAGCGGTGAGGTCGACGACGACCTCTATGGCCGGACCATCGCCTCCTACGTCAAGAAGATGGACAAGGCCCGGGAGGAGTTTGCCACCGCCGGAGAACGCGGCAAGGACGCCGTCGACAAACTCACGTTCGAGATCGAGTACCTCTCCCGATGGGCTCCGTCGGGCGGCGACGAGACCGTGGCGCGCGAGGTCGTCAGGGTGGCGTTGATGGAGCTCCGGGTCACCGATCCCAAGCAGGCGGGTCAGGTGATCGGTCACATCATGAAGAACGGACCGAAGGGTCTCGATGGATCCCTGGTGAGCAAGCTGGTTCGGGAGGCCCTGGGGGCGGCATGACGCTGCCCCGCTACCAGCCGATGCTGGCGACGGCGTGGCCGGCTCCATTCACCGAGTCCGGTTGGCACTTCGAACCAAAGTGGGACGGAATCCGCGGGATCCTGGCGTGGAACGGATCGACGGTCACGCTCCACACTCGCACCGGTGCAGAAGTGGCGAGTCGCTACCCCGAACTCGTGCCGTCCAAGACCGTCCCCGTGTGTGTCCTCGATGGCGAGGTCGTCGTGCTCAGTGGTGGCAGGGCGTCGTTTGAGCGGCTGCAACAGCGATCGGCCCTCTCTCCACTCGGACTGCGCGACCATCCGGTGTCATTCGTGGCGTTCGACCTGCTCCACCTTGACCAGCGCTCTCTGATCGAGGCACCGATCGAGGAGCGTCGAAACACTCTCGAGTCTCTCGGGTTGTCCGAACCGTTCGTCACCGTGAATCCGGTCGATGATGGGAACGCCTTGTGGAGTGTCGTCGTCCAGCGCGATCTCGAGGGAATGGTGGCAAAGCGTGTTGGGAGTCCGTACCGGCCCGGGTGGCGCTCTGCGGATTGGCGGAAGGTCGCTCACCTCCACACAGTGAAGGCCGTCGTCGGGGGCTTCACGCCAGGGGAGGGTGGCCGCATCGGGTCCTTCGGTGCGCTCGTACTCGGGCTGCGCGACGGCGATCGTTTGCGATGGATCGGATCGGTGGGAACGGGTTTCTCGGATCAAGATCTCTCCGCAATCCGCATCGCCCTCGGCGAGATGCGGAGTTCCGAGTCGCCATTTCATCCGCACCCGGAGATGCCGGCGATGACCCCGGTAGAACCGGTCCTCGTCGCCGCCGTCGCCTATCGCAACTGGACGAACGCAGGCCGAGTGCGGCATCCAAGGTTCAAGGGGTTTACGGGGGATGCGGTGGAGGAGGTGACGTGGGAGAAAGAGGGGCCGGGGTAGAGAACCAGTCTTCAGTCCTCAGTCTTCAGTCTTCAGCCAGAAAAGACGTCGAAGTCGTCGGTCTTCACTAGAACAAGGGCCGGTCACTCGTCAGCCGGAGCGTTCCGATGTTTTCTCTGGCTGATGACTGATGACTGATGACTGATGACTAAAGCCGGTTGACCGGCTCCGTCGGTCAACCGGCTTTTCTTTTCGCCTTGGTGGCTTCCACGCTGGCTTTGAGGGCTTCCATGAGGTCGACGACTCCGGTTGGTTGAGG
>JBBTKD010000092.1:0-7911 GCA_038059105.1 Actinomycetota bacterium
GGCTAAGCGTCGTCCTCGGTCACGTCCGGTTCCGTTGCAGGTTTCTTCGGTGACGGTTTCTTCGTTTCTGGCTTCTTCTTTGCCGCGGGTTTGTCGACGGGCTCCGTGGTCTCCGCTGCCCTCTTCGCCGCGGGTTTCTTCTTCGGTGCTGCCTTCTTCTTGGGTGCAGCCCTCTTTGGTTTCGGCACCGGTGCTGCAGCGAGACTGACGCCCGATGGTGCGGTGGCTTCGAGGGGTTTGCCGGGTTTGGCGGGTTTGCCTTCGCCTTCGAGTCTCTCGCGGCGTTCGGTGAGTAGTTCAGAGGCGCGCTCGATCGTGATTCGCTCCACCGAGTCTTCGCGACGCAGCGAGGCGTTGGCCCCACCGTCAGAGACGTACGGACCGAAGCGTCCGTCACGAACCACGACGTGCCACCCGCTGCGAGGGTCGACCCCGAGGTCCTTCAACGGACCCCGCGCCGATTGCTGCCCGCGGCGCACCTTCGGCTGAGCGAGGATCGTGACGGCCTGCTCGGTCGTGAGGCTAAAGAGTTCCTCTTCGGACGCGAGGCTGCGGGTATCGCTCCCCCGCTTGATGTACGGCCCATAGCGTCCGTTGGCGGCGACGATCTCCAATCCGGTTTCGGGATCGACTCCGACCGTGCGGGGCAGCGACAGGAGAAGGAGCGCCTCATCGAGCGTGAGCGTTTCCACACTCATGGTTTTGAGCAGCGATGCCGTCGGGGCTTTGATGGCCGTCTTCTTGCGTCGCTTCGGGGCGGGTTCTTCGTCGGACCCCTGCAACGAACCATCGCCGTTGCCACCGAGTTGCACATAGGGGCCGAATCTCCCGCTCTTCACGACCACCGACTGTCCAGACACCGGATCCTCGCCGAGCACTCGGTCGCCCGATGGTGCGTCGAGCAGTTCTGTCGCACGCTCCGGTGTGAGTTCGTCGGGTGGCAGGTCTTCGGGGACGCCCACCCGCTCAGTGCCGCGCTCGAGATACGGGCCGTATCGACCGCTACGTAACAACACGCCCTCGAGACCGATGGACGGAAGGGTGTTGATCTCGCGGGCATCGGCCTTGTCGAAGGCCTTGCTCACGAGTTCCACCAGACCGGGATGGCCATTGCCAAAGTAGAACGCCTTGAGATAGGGAACCATCTCGCGCTGACCATCGGCGATCTCGTCGAGATCCTCCTCCATGCGCGCGGTGAATCCATAGTCGACGAGATCCGTGAAGTGCTCCTCGAGGAGTCGGACGGCTGAGAACGCGGTGTAGGTGGGAACGAGCGCTGATCCCTTCTTCCATACATATCCGCGATCCTGGATCGTCTGGATGATCGAGGCGTACGTGGACGGTCGCCCGATGCCGAGATCCTCGAGGCGCTTTACCAGGGACGCCTCCGTGTAGCGCGCCGGGGGCTTGGTCTCGTGGCCCGCCACCTCGAGACTGGTGGCCGTGGCTGGCTCCCCCTCGGACATGGCAGGAAGACGACGCTCCTGGTCCTCGAGTTCGGCGTCCGGATCGTCCGTCCCCTCGACGTAGGCGCGAAGGAATCCCGGGAACGAGATGATCTTTCCGGATGTGGAAAACTCGGCGTCACGTCCCGACGCTCCGGTAGCGCCGAGGCGAACCTGCACCGACTCGCCCGCGGCGTCCGACATCTGCGACGCGACGGTCCGCTTCCAGACGAGTTCGTAGAGGTCCGCTTCGTCGCGACTCAAGAGATGACGAACCTGGTCGGCGGTACGGAAGGTGTCACCGGCGGGACGGATCGCTTCGTGAGCCTCCTGGGCATTCTTCACCTTCGAGACATAGACCCGTGGCGAGTCCGGCACGTACTCGCGGCCGTACAACTCGATCACCTGCGCCCGAGCGGTGGCGATGGCGGTCTCGGAAAGCGACACGCTGTCGGTGCGCATGTAGGTGATGTACCCGTTCTCGTAGAGGCGCTGCGCGACGCGCATCGTGTGCTGCGAGCCGAATCGCAGCTTGCGCCCGGCCTCCTGCTGCAGCGTGGACGTGCGGAACGGGGGATACGGTGAACGCCGATACGGTTTGCTCTCCACGGACCGGATCGCAAACTCAGACTTCTCCAGGTCGGCGACGACGCCTTCGGCTCCAGCCTGATCCAGCAGCACGACGCTCTTGCCGGTGATCCCGCCTTCACGATCGAAGTCCTTGCCGGATGCGATCCGAA
The DNA here is from genome assembly GCA_038059105.1 of Actinomycetota bacterium. Taxonomy (GTDB): domain Bacteria; phylum Actinomycetota; class Acidimicrobiia; order Spongiisociales; family UBA11373; genus UBA11373. The sequence goes on from JBBTKD010000092.1 coordinate 2,186, forward strand.
CTCCGTCGAGAGAGCTCAGCGTCGCACTGAAGCCGCCCCCCGCCACCGAGAACTCGCCGGCAACGTCCCAATAGGCGGCGGCCCTGAAGAGCATGCGCTCCCGCTCACGGTCGACGACGATGCGAATCGCCGGACTCTGCACCCTCCCCGCCGATAGCTTTGGTCGCACCAGTCTCCACAACACGGGCGACACCTCGTAGCCGAACAGTCGATCGAGAATCCGCCGCGTCTCCTGGGCGTCGACGAGGCGTCGGTCGAGTTCTCGCGGCGACTCGACGGCATGACGGATCGCATCGCGGGTGATCTCGTGGAACACCATGCGCTTGATCGGAATGCGCGGATTGAGCACCTCGATGAGATGCCAGGCGATCGATTCGCCTTCGCGATCCTCGTCCGTTGCGAGGAACAACTCGTCCGCGTCTTTGACGAGCTTCTTGAGATGCGTGATCTGCTTCTTCTTGTCAACGGGAACCACATACAGCGGCTTGAAGTCGTTGGCGGTATCCACCCCGAGGCGAGCCCACGCCTCCTGCTTGTGCGACGCCGGAACGTCGGCTGCATTGCGCGGCAGGTCACGCACGTGACCGATCGACGACTCGACGATGTACCCCGCGCCGAGGTATCCGGCGATCGTGCGCGCCTTCGCTGGTGATTCGACGATGACGAGTTTCATTGACCTCAAACGCTCAGGGAAGCGACCGACCGGGTGTCGATCCGGGCTAGGTGTACGCCTGCAGGGAGGTGATTGTCAAGAATGCTCTTCGTCTCAGCCGCGATTTGTGATGGCGTTCAGGCCGCTGCAAAAGCGTTCTGCGACTGCGTTCCATGAGTATTGATCGACCACCCAGGATCGCCCCGCAGTGCCCATAGTGCGCGCCAATGTGGGGTCATCGTGAAGGATGCGAAGTGCGTTCACGAGTGTGTCGAGCTTGTCGACGACGAATCCGGTTTCGCCCGCGAGCACGGTCTCCGGAGCACCACCCGAGTCGCCCGTGATCACGGGAAGACCGGTGGCGGCTGCTTCGAGATAGACGATGCCCAGCCCCTCCGCTTCGAGCCCCAACCATCGCGAACGACACGGCATCGCAAAGATCGTCATCTCTCGATAGAGACCGGGAAGGGCCGCATACGGCACCGTCACTTCGAAACGGGTCGGGACCGCGAGGCGTTGTGCGAGCCTGCGCAGCGAGGCCTCGTTGCGGCCGGTACCGACGAGCAGCACTGAGATATCGCGACCCTCTACGCGCAGCGCGGCAACAGCTCGCAGCACTCTGGCCTGACCCTTGCGCGGCACGAACCGCGAGACGCAGCCGACGACGGTGCCAGCGGGAGTCCCGTTACCCGGAGAGAAGCGGGAATCAACGCCGGCGCCGACCACGACCGGAGCCCGTCTCGCCAGATTCCGCACCTTGCGCGCCGTGTAGTCAGAGGTGGCAAACACCACGTCCGCTCGCCGCAGCGGGTACTTCACGAGCCACCGGATCACCGGGAATGCAGCGGGGAACACGATCTCTGCGCCGTGGCACAGGACGGAATAGCCGACACCGGTATCGCGTCGTAGGCGAGGCCCGAGGTGGGCGAGGGGATGCGGCGCTCCGAAGAGGACGACGTCGGGTTTGAACTCGGCGACATGACTGGCGACCCACTTGCGGACGCGTCGCGTGGGCCACAGGAAATTGCGATGACCGCGAAACACTTCTGGCGTGTCGTCTGCTCCCTCATCGCTGGGGGCGAGCACTCGTACCTCGGCGTCGAGAGCTGCGACGAGACCGGAGAGAAATTGCTGGATGCCGCCCGGTCGCGGCGGGTAGTCGTTGGTGACGAGGAGAACCCTCATCGCAGCGGGAGGTTGTAGTCGACGAGTCGCGGTCCGTCCGCCGTGAGCTGCACATGGGTGGCGCCAGTGTTGGAGGGAAGACCGAGTGAGCGGTACCCCTGCCAACTGAGTCCGATCACGCGGGCGACCAATGCCCAGATCGCACCACCGTGACCGAAAAAGGCGAGATGCTCATCCGGGTGCTCACGGTGCAACGCGGTGACGATGCGCTCCATGCGACGGCCCGCGTCAGCGAACGACTCCCCCACCCCGCCCCTCGGAAGATCCACGCCGTTCTCGAAGACCGACATCCACTCCTCCGGAAAGTTCTCCTCGATCTCCGAGGTCGTCATCCCCTCCCACGCGCCGAAGTCGATCTCCATCAGGTCCGGCTCGTGACAAGCGGTGAGACTGTGTTGCCGTGCAAACGCCTCGGCGGTGCCTCGGGCGCGCTGCAACGGCGACGTGAACACACGGTCTACTCGGGGATGGGAGCCCGCAAACCGATCGGCCTGCTCCAGTCCGCGGTCGCTGAGCGGTCCGTCGGTCCGTCCGTGCCACTTTCCCGAGACGTTTGCCGCCGACTCGGCATGACGCACCAATGTCATGGTGTCCGTCGCACCCGGCGCGGGTGACGCGTGTCGGGCATCGTTGTAACTCTGAAGGTGGAACCGCTCAGGTGTCAGGATGACCTCGGTGACCGACGCGTTGCGCACTCGCTCCAGGGGCCAGGTCCGGCCCCTCCCGGTGAACCTCAGACCCGATCCCAATACCGAGTGCACGCTCCCGCCATGGGTTACGACCAGAACCCGCGACCCGGCGGGTGTGCGGGCCATCAGGTCGCGCAGCGCGATCGCCACCCGCGCCGAGAAGTCGTCCCAGCTCTCAGCGCCGCCCATGCGCACCGGTTTGCCCTCGCGCAGAGCTATTGACTCATCGGGGAACAATTCGTGAACCTCGGCACGGGTGAGACCCTGCCAGCGGCCGATGTCGATCTCGCGCCAGGCGGGATCGGGAGTGGCGTTGAGCCCGGCGAGCTCAGCGGTCTGCAGCGTGCGGGCGAGATCGGAGGCGAGCACGACATCGAATTCTTTGCCTGCGAGACGGCGACCCAATGCCCGCGCCTGCTCCTCCCCACGCGCAGACAGCAGGTGCTCGCCGTGACCCTGCCACACGCCATCAGCGTTGGCGTCGGTCTCGCCGTGACGAACGAACGTGACTTCGATACTCACAGGGTGTACTCCGGCGGGGGGTGCACGCGTATGCGCGCCTCCGTAGGCTAGACAGCGTGCTCGCACCACTCATCGCCCAGGTCGACGAGTCAGAGGGCTTCGCTCTGCCCAGCGATGTCGGCACCACCCTCATTTGGGTCGTGTTCTTTGCGATGGTCGCCGGACTCTGGACGGTCCTCGCCCGCACCAGAAGAAAAACGGAAGAGGCGTACCGGAGGAGGGCAGAGAAATTGCGCGATCGGCCGGATCTGGAATAGTCCCCTTCAGAACGCCCCCTTAAACGCCAGCGCTGCTGCGGTCATTACTGCGAGCAGTGTGACGATGGTGGGGCCGGCGATTTCCCGCAGTGGTTCGCCGATCGAGTCGGCGGCGACCACGGCACGGTGCGCTCGTGACCCCGGCCCACCGTAGGCACCGGTCTCGACGAGGCGACGAGCGTTGTCCCACGCTCCCCCCGCGATCACGACGAAACCTGCGACGCCCAGCCCCGCTCCGACGGCTCCCGTTACGAATCCCCTGAGGACTCCAACATCACCGATACCGAGCGCCACCGGTATCGCGGTCGCCACCGAAACGGGAACGACGAGGCGGAGGACTTCAGTCCACATACCCCTCTCTTCGCTGCGATGGCTGGTTCCTGCAATTGCCCCTCCCGCGAAGAGGGGTATCGATGCCCCGACCACCAGCCCGAGAAGGACACCACCGTCTCCGAGATCGGCTGAGCCGAACCCCGTCGTGGTCCCTATTGCGAGAAGGAGTGCAAATGCCGTGGCGACTCCCGCACCGACGTTCACCACGCTCGCAACGGATCCGGAAGCACTTCCCGCCGCCGCGAGGGCCTCGGCGGCTTCCCTCTGCATCTCTGAGGCTGAGTCGCCGATGCGACCGGCGGCGCGGGCGATCGGTGCGAACAACGAACCTGCGGCCGAGGAACTGAGTGTCGATGCGACACCGACCGCCGCCATCGCCATCCCGTACCTTCCACCTCCCGACGCCGCGAGTTCCCCGGCGCGATAGGCCGCAACCATCACAGCCGCTACCACCACCAACATGAGCGAGCTAGCGCGCGTCGCATCGCCGATCCCTGCGAGCACGACCGGACCAGGACCAGACTTGGACCGCGTCGCTATCCGCTTCACGGGTCGCCAGTGATCGGATGTGAAGAGCTCCCCGATCAACCCAAGCGCCGGGCCGAGCGCAACACCCGCCGCGACGGCGAGCCCCATGCCGATCGGTCGTGCGAGGTCTGCCGAATCGAAGGTCACGAGGGCGAGCGTCACTCCGCCGACTGCGGTCGCGATCGCGGCGAGATATCCGCGGCGACGCAGGATCGACACCGGATTGCCGAGTCGCACCGTGAGACCGGTGAGGATGGACGCCGCAAAGCCGACGACCATCACTCCGAGTGGAAACACCGAAGCCGATCCGCCGATCTCGCTCTCGCCACCGAGACCGATCGTCATCGCCGCAACCAAAGCGAGCACGGTGTACGCAACGAGGTCGACGCTCGGACCTACGCGACGATGATCGATCGCGAGTGGAACATCGGTCATCCGCAGCATCAGCGCCGTCGCAACGGTTCCGAGGCCGAATCCGGCAAGGACCGCAGCTGGGTCATCCACCTCGAGCCAATGCGCAAGTGCCAGGTATGCGAGTGACACTCCCGCCAGACCACAACCGGCGACCGCAAGCGAAACGAGCGTGGCACCGTCTCTCGCTGCGACTCCCCCACCGCGGTCACCGCGTCTGGTGATTGCCGCGGCGGCGCGTACTTCGGTGGCAACCGTGCAACGCGCGCCGACCCATGACGTAAGACCGGTCACGATCGCGCCGACCACCAGCGACACCGTTCCCCACGGCCACCATCCATCGAGCATCACGAATCCGGAAGCCATGGCTGCGGCGAGGAACGCGAGGACGGCGGGAAGGGTCGATCGAGCGAGTCCGCTTGAGTTCGTGGCGACACTCCGGCTGCGATAGACCGCCGCTACAGGTCCGATGCCGCCAACGACGACTCCGATCCAGGCCCACGTCGTGGGATCCACGAAGACTCCTCGTGTGGCAGTGCGGCCGGTAGGTGTTGGAGTATATGGAGTCGGTCAGTCGATAGTCGATAGTCGGCAACTGGGGAGGGTTGACGACCCGGATGCCGGAAACCGGAAACGGGAAACGGGCAACTTCTCCGTTAGCCTCGCTCTCGTGTTTCGTCGGTTTATTCGCGTCGAGTCGGCGAGCGGCGTCGTGCTGCTCATCGCCGCTGTTGCTGCCCTGATCTGGGCGAACGCCCCCTTCGGCGAGTCATACGAAGAGTTCTGGACGACCGCGGTGAATCTGAACGTTGGATCGTTTCATCTCGACGAGACACTCCGCGGCGTCGTCAACGACGGTCTGATGGCCATCTTCTTCTTCGTCGTCGGCCTGGAGATCAAGCGCGAACTGGTCGCGGGTGACCTGCGGGATAAACGCACGGCCGTCCTTCCCGCCATCGCCGCGATGGGTGGAATGGTGGTTCCCGCCCTCATCTACTTCGCCTTCAACGTCGGGACCACCGCCGAACATGGTTGGGGTATCCCGATGGCGACCGACATCGCATTCGCCGTGGGAGTCGTGACGCTGCTGGGTTCGCGAATCCCGCTCGGAGGAAGGCTGTTCCTCCTCGCGCTCGCCATCGTCGACGA
>JBBTKD010000093.1:0-7666 GCA_038059105.1 Actinomycetota bacterium
GGCGAGGTGGCGTGGTTCGGGGCAGTGCCCGATATCAAAGCGGCGCTGCCCGACGACCGGGCGCTCTACGGGCACGCCGCCGCGGGTCATTCCGGACCGTTCGACGCACTGCTGACGCGGGCGGTCACCGAAGGCGACGGGCAGAAGATCGCCGTGACCATCGATGGGCACGAGATGTCGGTGTGTCTCCAGGTGCCCGGCGTCTACAACGGTTACAACGCCACTGCCGCTCTGCTCGCCGTGGCGCGCCTCGGGGTGGACCCGGTGCTGGCATCGGCGCATCTCTCGGGGATGTCGCCGGCTTTCGGACGGGGTCAGGTGATCGATTATCTCGGGCGTCGCGTCAGACTCGTCCTCGTGAAGAATCCGGCGGGACTCAATCAGGCGATCCGTCTGTTGTGCGACGAGCCGACACCGTCTGCCGTCCTGATTGCGATCAACGACCATCATGCCGACGGCCGCGATGTGTCCTGGCTGTGGGACGCCTCCGTCGAAGCGCTGGCGGCAACGCCGCACCGCTTCGGGGCGGGAGGCATTCGCTCTGCGGACATGGCGCTTCGGTTCAAGTACGCCGGGATCGAGGCCTGGTCGGAGCAGGACGATCGTCGTGCCCTCGAGCGCCTGGCGAATGAGGCGACGCCGGGTGAGATGGTGTATCTGATTCCCACCTACACAGCGATGCTGTCCTTCCTCGAGATGTTGCTTCCCGGGCAGTCGCCGGAGGAGGTGTGGTCGTGACGATGATCCTCGCTCACCTCTACCCGCGCCGGATGAACATTTACGGCGACGCAGGCAACGTGATCGCGCTGCGGTGCCGGGCGGAGTGGCGGGGGCTCTCGGTGCGGGTGGTGCCGGTGAACGAGGGTGATGTTTTCGACTTCGAGGAAGCAGACATCGTGGTTGCTGGCGGCGGCGAGGACTCGTCGCAATCGGCGATCGCCGGTGACCTCGTTGAGCGGGGAGACGCGATCAATCGTGCGGTACTCGCCGGAGTGGTCTTCCTCACCGTGTGCGGCACCTACCAATTGTTCGGGAGGCGGTTCGTCACCGCCGACGGAACTGAGATTCCCGGCATCGGGGTGTTCGCCGCCGAGACGACCGGCGGAGGGACGCGGATGATCGGCAATGTGGTGGTCGATTCAAAGTGGGGCGATCTCGTCGGTTTCGAAAACCACAGCGGTCGCACGGTTCTGGATGCCGGGCAGGCTCCGCTGGGGAAGGTGCGCCGCGGATACGGCAACAACGACAAGACCGCAGAGGAGGGAGCGATCGTGGAGAACTGCTTCGGCACCTACCTCCACGGTTCCGTGCTCCCCAAGAACCCGGCCTTCGCCGACGACCTGATTCGCCGTGCCCTGTCGCGACGCGGTGGCGATCCGGTTGAACTCAAGACTCTCGATGACAGCGTCGAGTTGCGAGCCGCCGCGAATGCGGCGACGCGGCCCTGAGAGAGCACGTTCGGTCCCGTTCAGGAGGCGAGCGGGACCACGTCGGGCCGGTCGACGGCGACGGCGAACTCGAGACCTTCGGCCGACGAGCGGAGGAGGTAGAGGGCCTCGATGTTCACTCCTGCGTCGGCGAGACGCCGCGCCATCCGGGCAAGCGCACCGGGTTCGGCGGAGAGCTCGGTCGTGATCACTGGACGCTCCTCGAAGGCCATCCCGGCTGCGCGCAGCACCGACCTTGCCCGGTCGGCATCGGCGGCAACGAGGTGCACGACACCGCGGGCGCCAGCGCCGAATGCGGCGATCGCCTCGATATGAACACCGGCTTCGTCGAGACGCTCGACGAGGGCTGCCAGTATCCCTGGTGAGTTGGCCAATCTGACGGTGAACTCGGTCACCGCACCAGGGTACGCCCGTTTGCGGTGTTTGCGCGCACCCTCAGCGGGATGTTGCAAGGAACGAGATCAGCCGGGCCGCAACCTCCGGGCCTGCTTCCTCCTGAAGGAAGTGGCCGGCGCCGGCGACCACCTCCAACTCTGTCGCCCCGGGGATGTGATCGACGAGACGCTGCCCGGCGCGGAGACTGAAGATTGGATCGGTGTCGGCGAAGAGAACCTGCACCGGATTCGTCCACGATCCCAGAGAGGCATGGGTCGCCGCCATCTCGGTCGCACCGGGATCGTCCTCCGTTCGAGGAACGATCAGGGGAAGTCGCCAGGCTCCGACCTTGTGGCCCTGCGTCGGAAATGGTGCCTCGTATCCGGCGATGACCGCGGGACTCCATGGGCTGGTGGCGGCATTGCCCATGACCATGGCTATCGGGAGATCGGGATTGGTCTCGACGAAGCCGCGCCACGCGTCGAAGGCGGGGTTGCTCCACGTGGCACCGGTGAACAATCCCGTGTTGAGGATCGAAAGACGCCGGAACCGTTGCGGGCGTTGCACCGCGACGCGGAGGCCGATTGGTCCTCCCCAATCCTGGACGACGGCCGTGGCGTCGGTGAGATCGAGATGGTCGACGAACGCCAGCATCGATGCCACGAGGCGCTCGTAGGTGTAGAAGCCGGGATCTGTCGGCTTGTCGGACTTGCCGAACCCGGGATAGTCGGGGGCTATGACGCGGTAGCCCGCCGTCACGAGAGGCGGGATCATGTGCCGGTACAGGAACGACCAGGTCGGCTCACCGTGAAAGAGCACGACGGGTAGTCCGGTGCCTTCGTCGAGGTAGTGGATGCTCACGCCTTCCCAGTCGAAGTGGCGGGGAGGGAACGGATAGTCGGGGAGTCCGACGAAGCGATCTTCGGGAGTGGTGAGGATCACTGATCGTCGCTCTCCGGGTTGCCCCGTGTCGGGACGACGAGGACCGGGCGGCGGGCCTCCCGGATCACTCGCGTCGACACGCTCTCCCACTGACTCTCATCGAAGAGTGGCTTGGTGGCGCCAACGACGATGACGTCGGCACTGAGCCGTTCGGCGGCATCGAGGATCGTCGCCGCTGGATCTTCGCCCTCGACGTACTCCACGTTGGTCTCGACGCCGTAGGCGGCGAGCGCCGACACCAGGGGCTCGGTGAGACGCGCCCCGCGTTCTTCGACGTACCGGGCAATGACCGCATCCTCAGCGGAGGACCACATTGGGCTGCCTTCGGTGAGGGGATGCCACTCGTCGGATCGGATCTCGTCGAGAAACGAGCGAGGCACCTCGATGACGGTCATGACGACCACCTCGCCGTCCGGTCCGCTGAGCCGCTGAACGATCTTGGCGACGCCCTCGGGACTGAGCACCCCGGCAGTGGCGATGAGGATGCGCATCGGAGGTAGAGCCTACCCCTGTGACCACCGCATCGGCTCAGAGCGCGCATCAATAGGCGCCCCAGAATCAGGTTTCGGCCTGCAAGGAGGCCGAAACCTGATCATCCCCGCGACTCTTGACGCGTGCTCTCAGGACAGACCTAGGGTGGTCGTCATGGCGCTCACCCCGGAAATACTCAATACGGTCCTGTGGTCGATTCCGAATGTGCTCTGTCTGATCGGTTCTGCCTCCGGAGAGGAGAAGAACGGCATGACCGCATCATGGGTGAGCCAGGTGGCGATGTCTCCGGTACTGGTGGGAGCATCGATCGACTCCACGTCGGTGACCCATCGACTGATCGCCGCCAGTGGTGCCTTCAGCGTGAATCTGTGGAACCGGGAGGACACGAGGACCTTCGTGAAGTTCTCCAAACCCGCAACCTATCGCGACGGCGCGCTCAACGAGCGGCCGGTGTGGCTCGGGGTGACCGGCTCTCCGATATTCACCGAGGCGATCGCCTACCTCGACTGCAGTGTGAAGTCTTCGACGCCCCTCGGATCCCACACCCTGTTCATCGGTGAGGTCGTCGACTGCGGCTTCCAGAACGAGGGCGAGAGCGCCTCAGTTGCCCGGATGGAAGACACGAGGATGAAGTACGGCGGAGTCCTCCGCGGGCTCTAGGGCTCGAGCGCTCTCTGTGCGCTCGTCGAGCCAGGGTCGGATGCGCCCGCGCCAACCAGCAACGGTGCGACGGTGATCACCAGCGGCGAGGGCTGCAACGACGAGCAGGGTCGCGCCGCTCATCATGGTGAGGCGTGATGCGAACCCCACCGCCTCAACCACGCCGAAGAGACCAATAATGGGCGTGGCGACGATGCAGCAACCCGCAAGCGCGAGATAGTCGAGGACCCGCGGTTCGGTGAGCATCACCCTGCCCGAGGCCCACGAGCGGGCCCGCCGGGCGAGCGAGTAACCGAGCACGACGATCGCGATGAGACCGCTGGCGGCGAGCCCCGGTCCGATCCCCAGCTCGGCCGCCCAGCGTCCGAGTCCGTCGGCGAGGCTGTTGGTTGAAGTGACGGCGACGCCGCCGATCTCGAGGGGATGGGTTCCGATCAGTCCGAGTCCGTAGTGCGTAGCGTCGAGAAGTCCCCAGGCGGCGACCGTCGGGATCACCCAGCGGAGGTTGGAGTCCGATGGCGAGCGTCGCGCCGCCCACACACCAACGATGACGGCACCGGTGAACGCTCCTCGAGTGAACCATGCCACCAATCCATACTCAGAACCCAGCCACGAGCGCAGCGCTGGCACGGAGGCATACGCCGCGGCGATCGCAAGAGAGAGGGCTGCGAAGACCGATGCGAACGCCGCGGTCACATCCGCGACGGGGATCCGGGTGGCTCGCGCCGCGTGGCGCCGAGGTGGTGCGGAGTCCGGCGTCATCCGGAGAACCGGCGCAACGCCCACAGCACCTCAGCCCGCTGCGAGCGGCGCAGAGGGAGCCCGGGGTGTGACCAAATGTGTTCGGCGATGCGCTCGCCGGGAACCACACCGAGCCGGTCGAGATGATGGCGGGGAGCGCGGATCGCGGTGACGAGGATGGGATAGGCGATGCTTCCCAGTCCGAGGGTGCGTCCGAGCTCATTGGCGCCAAGCAGCGCGTGCTTTACCGGTGTGGTGACGCGGATGCCGTGTCGATACAGCCCGTCCTCGCCGATGTCAGCGGGGATGGTTTCGGGATCGACCGCGACGGTGAACAAGCCATTGGGACCAACGATGACGTGGTCGAGATGGGCGCCGGATCGAAGGGTGACGTCATCGACCACGCTCCACTCGGAAGGGAGATGCTCGAGACCAGCGGGGTGGACGCGGAGGCGCGGTGGCGTCGCAACGGCGACGTCATACGACCACCGACCGGGAAGCGTCACGACTTCGGCCATTCCATTGCATCGGCGGTCGCCGATGCCCTCTTGAGGCATCGAGAGACCATGAGTCTCATGGGCAGGCGGGGCAAGAAACCGTTGTCCGGGGCTGCGAGGTCGACCCGGCGGTAGCCTCTGTGACCGTGGAAGCGCCGCAGCGCATCGAGGTAGAAGACGGCGCCCGGATGACCATCACCTGGGAGGACGACCGGATCGATCGGTTCTCGGCAGCGGTTCTCCGCGCCGCCTGCCCTTGCGCCGGTTGCCGCGAGGTGGCGTCAGCAGCTCCGGACACCCGCATCGACGCGGTGCGCATGGTGGGCAACTATGCGATCGGCATGACATTTGGTCCTGACGGTCACGCCACTGGCATCTATCCGTTCAGCCTGTTGCGTTCACTCGGGGCCGAACGCGCATGACCCCGGCCACGCTGGCGACGACGGTCGACGCCTCAGTCCAGACACTGGCCGGGCGATCGCGGGTTTGGCTCGATGTACCGATTGCGGAGAAGGCAGACCACCTGAGGACCGTGATGGCGCGCTTTGTCGACGTCAGCGACGACCTCATCGCCGATGCGGTGCGAGCCAAAGGCCTCGACGCCTCGTACGGAGGCGAAGACTGGGTGTCGGGGCCTATCAGCTTCTTGCGAACCTGCCGATTCCTCGCCGAGACCCTCGATGGGATCGATCAGACCGGGCGCGTCGCGCTTGTCGACGAGGCGTTCGGGGAGCGACCCGACGGGCGAGTGACGGTCGACGTCATGCCGGGGGACTGCGTGAGGCGATGGCGTCCCAGCCGAGTTCCTGCGCCGGGGTCGGGGCGGGGAAGGAGGCCTCGAACCAGGAACGGGTGGCCGGGGTGAAACGATCGAGGCCGGGCATGGGAGGGAATGTACCGATAGGGACCGACATGGGAACATGCCGCCCGTGCGGCCCTCGGCATATCTCTACACAACGGTGACGGTGGCGCTGTGGGCAGTGCTGCTCCCCGCGGTCTTGATCCGCGATCAGGGACCGGGGGTTCCCTTGCGTCCGTTTCCCCTGCTGCTCCTGGCCGCGGCGGTGCTCGTGGTCGGAACCGGTCTGATTCACTACCCGGGACGACAACTGGCGTCTGCCGGCGTCGGCTTGTTCGGCATGACGCCCGGCCGTGTCCTGGTCACCGATGGGTGGTATCGGCGAGTGCGCAATCCGATCGACATCGGGACGACACTCGTGGCGGTGTCGGCATGGGCCGCTTTCGACGTCACCTTGATGTGGGTGGTGCCGTCGGCCGCGCTGATCAACTTCGCCGTTGCCGCCGGTCTCTACGAAGACCGACGGCTCTTCGAGGCGTTCGGCGACGACTTCACCGCATACCGGCGGCGGGTCGGCAAATGGATCCCCTAGAAAGTCTCCAGCCTTCAGTCCTTGGCCAAACGTGGACGGTTGTCGGTCGACCGTTGCCGATCGAATCGACTGATGGCTGACGACTATCGACTCTGCGCGATCCTCCGCTGCGCCATGCCGTTGAGCAGTTCCAGGATCACCCGGTTGGCGAGGAGGGCGGTGATGTTGGACGGGTCGTAGGCCGGTGCCACCTCGACCACGTCCGCCCCGACGACGTTCAGGTCGCGCCCGAGGCGGCGTACCGTGTCAAGGAGTTCGCGTGCAGTGAGACCACCCGGTTCCGGTGTTCCGGTACCGGGGGCGGCCGCCGGGTCGACCACGTCGATGTCGACCGAGATGAACACACCCTTTGCTCCATCGGCGGCGTGGGCGACGGCGTCATCGACGACGGCGGCGAGTCCGCGCTCGACGATCTCGCCCATGAAAAAGGAGCGCATGCCCCGCTCCCGCATCCAGGCAACGGTCGCGGGTTCCGGCCAATATCCGCGAAGACCGATCTGCACGAACCGATGCCCGGGAACTGCTCCCGATTCGATGAGTCGGCGCATCGGGGTGCCGTGACCGTGCATCATTCCCCACTGGCTCTCTCCGGTGTCGGCATGCGCATCGAAGTGGATCAACGCGATCTCGCCGTGACCGTGGATGTCGGCGACACCCCCGGCGTCGGGGTAGGTGATGGTGTGATCGCCTCCGATGATGATTGGGACGGCGCCCGTGCCGGCAACGGTTGCAACGACCCGGCGGATGCGGTCGATGCCGTCGTCGATGTACCCCGGGATGACCTCGACGTCTCCGATATCCACCACACCGAGCACCGCCAGCGCATCGATACCGGTGTCGAGGTGTGGTCTCCGGCCGTCGGCTTCGAGGTAGTCGGCATCGCGGATCGCCGCTGGGCCGAATCGAGCACCCGGCCGATAGCTGGTACCCCAGTCGAGCGGGGCACCCATGATCACGACTGCGGCGTCACCGATGTCGTCGATGGTCCGCATCGGAACGCCCACGAAGGTGTTCCTCGACGAGAAGGGCAGGTTGCCGAATCCGATCACCAGGGCAGAGTATCGCGGGAGCCTTCCGCCGACCGACGAAGATGGACCCGTACGGATCTGGCGAGGGGAGT
>JBBTKD010000093.1:7766-13414 GCA_038059105.1 Actinomycetota bacterium
CGGATCGTCGACCAACTCGCCCTGCACAACCTGTGCATGGTCCCCGGGCGCAGCGGGGGGATGATCCGGGTGCGCCTCGTGGCCTTCGGGCGCTCGGACTACAACGATCTCAACACGCTCAGCCACGGTCACATCGTCACCACGATGCTCGGTTTTCTGTCGGGTCTTGACGATGCGTTCCGCCCCGTTCAGTTCCGCGATCCCGCCCCGGCGATGCTCAACCTGCTGGTGAAGTCAGGGTTCCTGATCACCCGACCGCCCGTGGTGTGAGCCGCTCAGGCGGCGGGCTGTACTCCCCGGGCCGAAGGCAACCGTAACTCGAAGATCGTGGAGCCGCTCTCGCGACGGTATTCGATCGAGCCCCCCATGCGTCTCGCCAGGGTCTGGGCCACCGACAGTCCTAGGCCGACCGATCCCGGTTGGGTGCAGTCCTCATGGGCGGTGGCGTACGGTTCGAAGATGCGCTCGCGGTAGCCGAGGGGTACACCGATCCCGTCGTCCGTCACCATGATGGATGACGTATCGGCCGATGCCATGGTGAGCACTCGGATGTTGGTGCCGCCGTAGCGCAGTGCGTTGCTGATCAGATTGCGCACCACCTGGCGGATACGGGCCGGATCGCCCCATGCCCGGGCATCCTTCCCTCCCGATTGCAGTTCGAGTCGCGCCAGGGCACCAGCGGTGAACTCGCCCATCACCGATTCGATGAGTGGTTGCAACTCGACCACTTCCCGCGAGACCGCCAGCTCCGCAGAGTTGGGTCGGCTCGCCACCAGGAGGTCGTCGACGATGTGGCCGATATCGGCGCTCTGGGCCGCGATGAGCGACATGAACTCGGTCGCTTCATTTCCGCCGAACTGTTCGCCGCGGCTGGCGAGCTCCTGGGCGAGTCCGATCACCGCGGTGAGCGGGGTTCGGATCTCGTGCGACACGCTGGCGATGAAGCGGTTCTTCCAGTCGATAGTCTGCTGGAGTGTCTCCAAGAGTCGCCATCGCTTCCAGAATGCCGCCACCATCGCCGCCGCCGTCGTCAGCGTCTCGACCTCCTCGGGATCCCAGTCGCGCTCCACCTGGTAGTCGGTGAAACATATCGATCCCACCCACTCGCCGTCGATGGCGATCGGGATGTCGAGTTCGGTCTTGGCGCCGTCGCGCTCGAGCTCCTCGCGTTCACGTCCCGTCAATTCACTGGTGCGCACCGCCACCGGTTGACCGGCGCGCAGACCCTCGAGGAAGGTGGGGAAGTCCGAGTAGGGGCCCTTCCACCATTGCTTGGAGCCCTGAACCGGAGACACCTCCGGATCCTCGGCAAAGTGCGTGATCTGAACGCTGAGACCCTGCACCGGATCCATGTAGTTCTCGTCGATGCACACGAAATCGGCGCGGGTGGCGCCGAGGAGAGCTCTCAGCGCCCGGTCCAGGGCGTCGTCATCGATCTCGATGAGGAGGGCCTGGGCGCAGCGGAGAAGCGCGTCCTTGATCGCCACTTGCCGCTCGAGGTCGGGCGCCTCATCCGGATCACCAATGGGCGTGGCCTCGGCCGCCCTGCGACGGCTCCGGGGCGCCGCCGACCCTGCTGTGGAGTGATGTGTCGCTATTGGGCAGCTCCTTTGTGTCTCGTGCCCTATCAGACGACGTTTGGCGCGTCCAGGACGGCCCCGACGCCCCCGACTGCACCCTGCCTCGACGCGCGGTCAAGCAACACATTCATCGCGCGTCCTTGCCGGATGAAGCCGCTGGCAGCCGTGCTCATCACCACCATTGCCTGACGGGACACCAGGTGGTATCGGCAGGGGATGCCCGCGGCTTGACTGAAGGGCCATCGGGCTTGGTCTACGGGCGAAGCGGGGCGGTGTGTTCACCTCCCCACACCTTGAGCCAGCTCTCGGTGCCGCCGAGGCGACCCGCTCGAGATGCGAGCGATCGACGGCCTTCCCGGTCCCCGGTCCCTCACGACGATGGCGTCAGCGCCGGCAGCTCCCACAACTTGGCGGCGGCCTGGTCGATGGCGAGTCCCGCCGGTGATGTGGCGTGCTTGACGAAGACGTCGGCAAAGACTGACACGGATGGCGCCACCGCGATCCCGCCCCGGCGATGCTCAACCTGCTGGTGAAGTCGGGGTTTCAGGTCACGATGCCGCCCGTGGTGTGAGCCGCTCAGGCCCCCGCGGCGAGTGACAGCGTCATAAAGGTGCTGTAGGAGCTCTCGACGTACTGGCCAAACGGACCGCACGACTCGAACCCGGCAGTGGCGTAGAGCGAGCGCGCCGGAGCGAACGCTTGCATCGATCCCGTCTCGAGGCTCAGCCGTTGGAAGCCGCGCGTGCCCGCCAGGCCGATGAGGTGCTCGAGCATCTGCGCACCAAGGCCGCGGCGGCGCACCTCCTCAGCCGTGTGCATCGACTTCAACTCGGCGTGGTGCCGGTCGAGTTCTTTGAGCGCACCGACCGCGACGAGCGTTCCATCCACTCGCAGACCGAAGAACGCCACCCGGGCATCGAGGAGGCCATCGACGTCCAGAGCGTGGACGTTCTCGCGGGGACTGTGTGCGTTGGCAAAGGCGAGGTGCCGTTCCAGAATGGCGCGTACCTCCGGCGAACCCGGATTCTCGATCGAGATCGTGCCGTCCGTCATCGCGACTTCAGTCGCCGCCCCACACCTTGAGCCCGCTCTCGGCGTGCGGAAGCCGCTCAAGAGGGTCTCCGATCAGTTCCTGCAGGTGCACTTCGAGGGAGAACACCGTGCACCCGCGGTTGAGGTGACCACCGAGCGCGGTGCCGTCTTCATCGCCGAAGGCGGCATGGGTGTGGACGAATGGGACGCCATCGAGAAGTGACACGTTGCCGACACCGGAGAGCACCTCGAGGTGGCGGTCGACCGTGAAGTCGCGGTAGACGAGCTTGGTCTGGTCGTAGTAGCGCAGCGAGGCCGCGCTCACCGCACCGAGGTGGGTGAACCAGGCGGTTCGGATATGGTGCTCGTCCGCGTATGCGGTCATGGCGTCGACGATGTCCTCACCACGTTCGAGACGAATCACGTGGATCGGGCCCGGCTCAAAGCGGAACGACTTCATGAGCCGCACGCCGCGACGAAGGCCCGGGCACGCTCGGGGTCGACCGGCGCTTCGGTCGCACCACCCACCTTCAGTGCGGTGCCGACGATGAGCCCGGCACACACGACGAGGAGATCTTTCGCCGAGTCGGCGTTGGCTCCCGACCCGATGTAGAGCGGTGCACCCGGGGCCGCCGCGGCAACCCGCTCCAGATGAGAGCGATCGACCGCCTTGCCGGTTCCGGGTCCACTCACGACGATGGCATCGGCGCCAGCGCGCTCCCAGAGATCGGCGGCTGCCTGGTCGATGGTGAGGCCCCCGGGCGGTGTGGCGTGCTTTACGAAGACGTCGGCAAGGACTGCGACGGTCGGAGCCACGGTGGCCCGCAGCCGTGCCACCTCCGCCGCTTTGCCACTGATCGTTCCCTGATCGGTGTGCATCACCCCGGAGAGCACATTGACCCGGATGAAGGTGGCACCGGTGGCTGCGGCGACCGCGAGCGCACCGAGGGCATCGTTGCGCAAGACGTTGACTCCCGTCGGAACCCCGAGTTCGGCGACCGCGGTCACGGCCCTGGTCATGGCGGCAATCGTCGCCTTTGGGACGTCATCGGCGAAGAACGGGGTGTCGCCGAAGTTCTCGACCAGCACGCTGTCGAATCCCGCCGCTATCAGTGTGCGGGCGTCGCTGGTGGCCCTCATGACGACCTCGGCGATCTCACCGCGGTAGCGCGGTGAGCCCGGGAGCGGTCCGAGGTGGACCATCCCGATGAGACGCGGCGTCACGTGTAGATGCCGGCGACTTCGAGCGCGAGCTCGGCGACGTCGCCGGTGGCGCTCAGCTCCCCGGGATCATCGGTGTGGCCGACGACGAGACGGCACCAATCTCCGGCAGGACCGCGCACGACGTTCTCAGCGTCCTCGGAACCGAACACCCAGCGGGCGTAGTTGGGTCCTCCAAGTTCAACCCTGACGTCGTCGTACTCCTCTCCGGCCGCATCGAATGCGTGGGGGAGCGTGGCCCAACCGAGCCACGCGACGTGGCGGAGGCGGGGAGTGTCCACCACCTCTTTCTTGAGACTGGTGAGGATCTCGAGTCCGTGGGCATAGGTGTCGGCGAGGCGGATCGTGGCGAAGGTCTTGGCGGAGATCCGGCCATCGGTCCAGCGCACCTTCTGTCCGGGCTTCAACCGGCTGAGGGCGTCGACCACGTCGGCGCGGGCGAAGCGCCACCACTCGATGATTTCCTGGGGGCGCTTGCCCTTCCCCTCGGCAACCCCGGCCTTTTCGAAGGTCGTTCGATCGCCGTAATCGGCAAGGAGGTCGTCGATGGTCAACTTCGAGGTGATGAGTCGGGCAGCGTGCTGCTCGCCCCAGGCCAGGATCGCGATGGTGTCCTGGACCGTGACCCCGCCCGGTGCCACGCGTTGGCGCCAGTCCCTGTCAGGTGCACGCTGGAGGGATTGATCAAGGCCTTGCTGCTCGGCGACGAGGTCGGCGAGGATCTCGCGCATGGGAATCCGAGTTTACTAGACCCTGGGAGCGACCCCTTCGGGGTCTATTTCGTTGAGTCTGTTCACCAAGAGCCGCAACCGTCCATGGTTACGGCGATCGAACTTCATCCTCACCCGGCCGAGGTCCAGGTGGTCTTCATCTTCGCGTTCGGTGTCTGTCGCCGGGATGGCCTCGATCCGACCGGACACCATGATGTCGGAAAACTCGTCATTCAGCGCTTCAATCATGTGCGAATCCGGCTGACGGAGCATGCGCAGCACCAGGTCGTCCTTCACGAAGCGCCGGGAGTGGTAATTGCGATAGAACCCGCAGATCTCCGCCGCAGCCGTGGCCGCATCCGTGACCGCGGTGAACAGGTTGAGGTCATCGGGGGTGATCATTCCCTGCTCGAGGAGCGTCGACGTCACGAACTCGAGCCACCCCTTCCAGTAACCCGTGCCGGGAGCCTCGATCAGCACGATGGGTTGCAGGGGAGCCTTTCCCGTTTGGATCAGGGTCAGGATCTCGAAGGTCTCATCCAGGGTCCCGAAACCTCCCGGGAACAGCGCAAACGCGTGCGACTCCTTCGCAAAGGTCAGCTTGCGGGTGAAGAAGTATTTGAAGTTGATCAGCCGGGCCTCGTCGACGTACGGGTTCGCCGCAGCTTCGAAGGGGAGGCGGATGTTCACGCCAAAGGAGGCGTCGCCGCCTGCCCCGCGGTTTGCTGCCTCCATGGTGCCGGGTCCCGCACCGGTGATCACCATCCATCCGCGGTCGTGGGTCATGTGCCGTGCGAGGTCGACGGCGAGCTGGTAGTTGGGATCATCGGTGGGCGTGCGCGCCGAACCGAACACCGAGACCTTTCGCATCGAGCGGTACGGGGAGAAGACGACAAACGAATACCGCATCTCTTTGAGGGCGGCATTGACAAGTTTCAGGTTCGCCCGGTCGGAGTGATCGCGATACAGCTTCAGCGTGGTCACGAGCATCTCGGTAATGAGGTCGGCGTCCTCGTGCTCGTGACCATGACCGGCCACCGCATCGGCGGCCAGCCGCCGAATGCGTTCGTCGAGATCGGGATCGCCCAGGTCGTAGCGGCGCATC
>JBBTKD010000093.1:13514-34433 GCA_038059105.1 Actinomycetota bacterium
ACCGGCGACCTCTGACCGGCGACCGGCGACCTCTGACCGGCGACCGGCGACCTCTTCCCTACTTCCCAAACGCCGGACCCTCTGGTCCGCGACGCGCCACTGCCGCCCATACCGTCTCGTAGTGGTCCTCGTCGAACGGCTCGATGTGGCTCACCACGAATTCCTCCCAGGCGCGTCGCAACGGGTCGGGATCGTCGGAGTACATCCAGAGTCCGGCGGGGATGCGATCGAGCACGGCGCGCAGGCTCATCGGTGTCCCCACCCGGGTGCGAGCGTCACTCGAGGTGAACGACTCGTTCACCTCGACCGCAAGTCGGGCGATGGTGGTGACAAACGGTGCCTTGAGCTTCGGATAACGGCGGCCGAGCATTGCCTCTATCTGCGTCACCTCCGGGAACCGCTTCTCCCAGATCACCCAGCGATCGGCGAAGGCCTTATTCAGCGTTTGGGTACCTGCGTAGTCGCGCAGGTCGGTGGGGTTCATGGTTCCGAAGACGCGGGTGTCCTGGCGGAGGTGCACGGTCTCGCCGGTGGGCAGGTCGAGTGCCTGATACCGATCAAGGAGTGCGTGCAACGCGAAGAGTGTCTCGGCACCGGCGGCGTTGAGTTCGGAGAGGTTGATCAGCGCGGGTCCGCGCAGCGCCCTGGTGATGTCGCCGTCTTCCCAGCGGCTCTCGGTACCGCCCCTGCCGTCCCCGTACAACTTCACCGAACCGATGAGTGTGATGTCGCGCACCTCGCCCGTGAGGGGAATGCGGTAGTACGGGAGGCGTAGCAGAGCGGCGAATTGCTCGAGGTCGTGATCCTTGCCGGTGCCCATGTGCCCGCGCAGGGCGACGTGGAGCGGCGTGTCGGTGACGCGGGTGCGGCGCACCCTCTCGAGGGCGGCGAGCTTGTACAGCATCCCGAGATCCACGTAGTGCGGGTCGGGCTCCGGAATCTTGCCCGAGCGCTGTTCGAAGTCGGGGAGGTCGCCGGGCACCTCGAAGGTGTCCAGGGCAATCGGCTTGCGCTGCCCCGATGGGTCGGTGAAGGTCACTGATTCAGGCATTGATTCTCCTAGGCGCTCGGTCGGCCGGTCATCGCGGTGCCGCTCGTTGTCCCGATGGCGTCGCGGCGCGATCCGTCCGCGACTCGTGATCGTAGAGGCGGCCCTCATGCCCCCACCACGTGTCGCCGCCGCTGAGCACGATGCTGCGACGCAGGGCGGAGCGCACACCTTCGATCATCGCCTGGGTGAGGGCCTCGGGGCGGGCGACGACGCGGCTGCGCGAGTAGGCGGCTTCGACGGTGGCGTCGCCGATGCCGATCCCGAGCACGGTCGTTCCCGAAGCCTCCACGGCGTCGACGGAGGCGGTGAGGGTCTCGATCGACCCCCGGGTCATGCCATCGGCGAGCACCACGAGCATCCGCACCTGCGTGCGTCGCGCCGCAAGTCTCTCGGCGGCGTAGCTCACGTTCAGCTCGTCGACATTTGCGGCTTTCTCGAACATCGACACGGGGGGTGACTGCTCGGATTCGCGGCGAGCCACATTGGCGGCCTCGGCAGGTTTCGCTGCCGTCCAGAAGAGACCGGCGAGCGACGGCTCGGCGACCTCCCAGCGCTCGTCGAACGATTTCACCACGTAGTGGTTCACCGTTCGCGTCAGCCGGTCGGCGGCACCACCCTGCGAACGGCGCAGTGCTCCCCGGGTGCCGTTGAGGCGGTCCGCGTATGACCGTTCGGTGTCGTCAGGCCTGGCGGCGAACGCCCGGTTGAACAGGGCGACCTCGAACTCGACCTGGAGCTCGTCACAAAGGCGGGCGAGGGTGACCGCACCCAGCGTCGCCGCCGCCATCGCCCACGGGGCCTTCGTCCCGCTGGGGAGAGGGCGCGGCTGCAACATGCTTGCCGATCCGTCGACGAGAAGACTCACCGCGTAGGCGCGGCGGATGGGAAGCGCCCGCCGCTCGAACATCCGCTGGTAGAGCCCGGCCCCGAGGAAGAGCGCGGCGTACGGCGAGAGGTCGCCGGCGTCGTAACCGCTGCGGAGACCGCGGCGCTGATTGGCGATGAAGAGTGGGTGCAGTTCACCGGAGATGTGCCGTTGGGCGACGTCCCAGCGTCGTGCCGCCTCGCTGATGGCCTCGCGCCCGGGATCGGCAAACTGGCGGAACCGGTCGGGGATCCGCGACACGATCAGCTTTCCGGACTGGCCCGTTGGCAGGTAGACGTCGGGTGCCTCTGACACCCGGAGGATCTGATCGGTGGCCGGGTCGCCCGCCTCGTCGACCTCACCCTTGCGGCCCTGGCGCGCCATCATCTGTGCCGCGCTGTGTCGGGTGGCGTCGTACGACTCGGCATCGCGCAGGATGGGAGAGATCATCCTCACCGCGTCGACACCCTCATCGATGTCGCTGCGGTCGTCTTCCTGACGTTCCGCCGACTCTGTTCGGGTTTCGACGCGCGACGCTTCGGTGAGAAGTCCGTGCTCGCGGGCGACCGCGAGAAGACTCAGCGCGATCGTTGCTGTCTCCCACGGCCCTGCGGCGTGACGAGCCTCGTCGATCAACTCGTGTGCATCTTCGAGTGCCATGGTCACCTTGGGATCCGTGCCCCGTTGCACGGTGTCGAAGTCCTGGTACTCGCCGACCACAAGAAAACAGGCGAGGGCAAACTGACCCATCGGCCGGGCGCGTTCCATCGCCGCGGGAACCGCAGCGCGGTACAGGTCGCCGAGCACGGATCGCGCCCCGGGGTAGACGTCGAGATTCTGGATCTCCTGGCGGGCATCCTCGACGGTGAGAAACATCGCCTCGGCCGCAGGTCCGCCGGCGCGGTCGAGGGCCTCGAGGAGCGATACCGGCTCCTCGGGCATCGGCTCGGTGTGGTGCGGAAACCACTCCGGAGGGATGGGACGGGGCTCGTCGAAGTCGGTGGCAACGAGATGGACCGCTTCGTGGAGGGCCGCCGCCAGTGCCACCTCCGACGGCGTCACCGGTGCCCTGCGGGTATACGCCGCCTGGAACACCCCGGGGTCCATGACGATCTCACCCGGTCCCGCCGAAGTGCGTGAACCCAGCCGCACCCGGAGGTCGTCGTGCCCGGCGAGGGAGCGGGCGAATCGGGTGACGGCGGGCGCAACCCTTTGATACCGGGCGACGACGGCCTCGATGGCCCGCTCTTCGGCTGGGAGGATTTCGGTGAGGAGGGGTTCTTCGCGGCGACGCACAGCCGGCCATTGTCTCACGGCCCGGAGCTGGCCGCCCGCCGTTCCCCTGACAACCGAGCCTCCGGTTGGCTACACTCGCCGCCTCTGGGCCTGGGTTCTGCCCGGGCTCGGTTCCACAATGGAGGGAAAAGAACCAATGAGTCGGAGAAATATCTTCCGGCCGCTGGGGGTAGTGCTCATCGCGTTTGCCCTGATCGCCGTCGCCTGTGGCGATGACGACGAAGGCAGCACGTTCACTCCCGGCGCGCTCGGATACATCGAGGTGGCCGCAGGCGCCCCGATCGAGATTCGCACCTTGCAGGCGATCTCGGGCGATGTGGCGTTCCTGGGCACCGACCAGGTGCGCGGCACTGAGCTCGCAATCCTGGACTACGGCCAGGTGGCTGGTCACGACGTGAACCTGGGTACGGTCGAAGACGACCTGTGCTCGGCAGAAGGCGGCCAGACCGGCGCCCAGAACATTCTGGCGCAGCTGGCTCCGATCGCCGGCTCGGACAACGGCTGGACCGGCCCCGTCGGCGTCATCGGCACCACCTGCTCGGGCGCAGCCCGTGCGGCGTTGCCGTTGATCTCGGAAGCCGGGTCGATCCTCATCTCGGGTTCGAACACTTCGCCGTCCCTGACGTCGGACCTGTTCGGCACCGCTGGTGAGAACTATGCCCCCGGGTACTACCGGACCGCGCACAACGACCTGTTCCAGGGCGGTGCGGTGGCCCGGTTCGCCTACAAC
Source organism: Actinomycetota bacterium (assembly GCA_038059105.1). Lineage (GTDB taxonomy): Bacteria > Actinomycetota > Acidimicrobiia > Spongiisociales > UBA11373 > UBA11373. The sequence continues at coordinate 17,457 of JBBTKD010000093.1, forward strand.
GTTCTCGGTGTTCGTACGGTTGCCGCCATTCATGACGGCGATCCGTACACCGATGGCTTGGCCACGGCGTTCGCCGATACGTTCACCGAGCTCGGTGGAACGGTTTCGGTGTACACCGCGACGATCGCCGACGCTGGCGACACCGACAAGACCGCGGTCCTCACCGAGGTCGCTGCTGGTGCCCCCGAACTCGTCTTCTTCCCGATCTTCCAGCCCGCGGGTGACTTCATCATCCAGCAGGCCGGTGGGATCGCTGGTCTGGAAGACGTGATCTGGGTTGGTGCCGACGGTATCCTCGTGGATGACTTCATGGCACTGCCGGAGTCGGCTGGCATGTACTTCTCGGGACCGGATCTTCGCTTTGGCGACAACACCTCGTCGACCGGGAAGTCGTACCCCGACTTCCTCGCGGCTTACGAGGCCGCCTATGGCGTGACCCCGCCCGCGACGTTCCATGCTCATACCTACGACGCCACCGTGATGCTGTTGACGGCCATTGAGTCCGTCGCAGTCGTCGAGTCGGATGGCACTTTGAAGATCGACCGGCAGGCGTTGCGCGATGCGCTGACGAACATGTCCGGCTTTGCGGGGGTTACCGGGACGCTGTCATGTGACGCGTTCGGGGACTGCGCCTCGCAGACGATCTCGATCATCAAGCATGACGACCCTGCTGACATTGCTGCCAGCAAGGCCAACGTCGTGTACAGCGAAGCTGCTGGAGTCGCGGCCGCAGGCTAAGACTCGTTCACTTGGGTGAGGGGAGGTCCGGCCGAAGGGCCGGGCCTCCCTTTCCCATAACCGGAAGACACCATGACCTCGTCGAACACTGCCCTACGGCGCATCCTGGCGCTCGACGCTCCGACACTCGCGGTCGACTTCTTTCTCTTCGCCCTCAAGGTGTTTCTGGGGTTCGTGGCGTCCTGGGCGGTTGTGGGCACCATCGCGCTTCAAGTCGCAGGTGAAGGGCTGACTGCGGCTGCATGGAGCGACGTCGTGGTGGGCGGCCTCGCACAAGGTTTCATGTACGGACTCATCGCCCTCGGTTACTCGATGGTCTATGGCGTACTCGGCTTCATCAACTTCGCCCACGGTGAAGTATTCATGTCCGGAGCGATGACCGGCTACTTCGTCTCCGACGCCCTCTTCGATGCCGGGATGTGGGAGTCGGCTTTTCCCCTCGCCTTCGGCATCGTGTTGCTGACCTCGGTGCTGTCGTCGTGTCTGATGGCGGTGATGATCGAGCGCATCGCCTATCGCCCGATGCGCGGCGCCCCCCGCCTCATCCCGCTGATCACCTCGATCGGGATGTCGTTCTTCATCCAGTACGCCGTCCGTGGTCTCGTCGGCGAGTCGTTCCTGACCCTCCCGCTGCTCCCGCAAGGTCTCCAGGATCGGATCTCGATACTCGGACTCGACGTCGAGGGCATCAAGCTGTTCGTGATCGTCACCGCCGTCGTGTCGATGGTCGGCCTCTGGTTCTTCGTCAATCGTTCCAAGACGGGACGGGCGATCAGGGCGGTGTCTGAGGACAAGGAGATCGCCGGCCTGATGGGGATCGACGTCAACCGCGTGATCGTCACGACGTTCGCCGTCGGGGGTGCCATGGCCGGCGTCGCCGGAGCCTTGTGGGCAATGCTGTTCCGCAAGGTCTTCTTTCTCACCGGATTCCTCCCCGGGATCAAGGCGTTCACGGCTGCGGTCCTCGGCGGCATCGGCAACCTCGTCGGCGCCATGCTCGGTGGGGTGACGCTCGGCCTGCTCGAAGCTTCCGGACCCACGCTGATCGGCGGCCTGCGCTGGGAGATTCCGGCGTGGGCCGGGATCGCCGTCGCCGTCGTCGCCCTCATCGGTGCGGTCCTGGGCTGGCGCATCGTGCGGAGCGCGGTGCCGGGTCGCCTCGGTGCGGGTCTTGGCTACATCTTCTTCGGTGCGATCGGTGTCGTCCTCGGGTTGGTGGTGCTTCCCGGGTCGACGGTGGTCATTCCGGGTGCCGCCCAACTCAAGGACATGATCGCCTTCCTCGTTCTGATCGGGGTGCTGATGATCCGTCCGATCGGCCTCCTCGGGGAGCGACTCGCGGTGGAGGAACGGGTGTGACCGATCGCAGTCCGGTGGCGTTGGGCCAAGTGCTCAAGTGGGGCGGTCTCGGCGGCCTGACCGCGGTGTTCATCTCTGCGATCGGCATGGTCGAAGTGTTCGACTCCCGCAAGGTCATCGATCCGGTATTGAGCCTCGCCTACCTGCTGTTGATGGTCATTCCGCTGTGGATCGGGTACCGGGTGTCGAAGCGAACGGTGCTCGAGGGAGTCGAACCGATTCCGCCGAGCATGCTCGACGTGGTCGCCGGGGTAGCGACCGGAGGTATCGCAGGCGTTGGCCTCGGAGCATTCATCTTGCTGATCGATACCGTCAATCTGCGCGGCGTACTGGTCAATGTCACTCCCGCCCTCCTGGACCTCCTCACGTTCGGACAGGGATCTGCCACGGGGGTCCCGATCGTCCTCGGTCTCGGCGTCGCACTCGGCGCCGTCGGCGGAGCAATGCGCCTCGTGCCCGGCCGAACGCGCGCCATTGCTTTGCGCGCCGTCATGTGGGTGCTCGTCATCGGGTTCATCGAGCTGCTCCTGGGGAGCGTGCTGCGCGAGGTCGGTCTCGTCGCTGTCGACGGTTTCATTTTCAACTCCGCCCGCAGGATGCCCTGGTATGCGGCGATCACGATCGCTGTTCTCGTGATCGTGCTCAGCGTGGTCTTCCGGGGGCGGAGCCAGACTCTGCGAGCGCGCTTCTCCGCATTGCCCTCGCCCCGCAGGCGCCGTGTCGGGTTCATTGCTGCCCTAGCCGCGATTCTCTTCGCCATGACCGTGCCCGCCAACGCCGGTCCGCTGCTCAACGAGGTCCTTGCCACGGTCGGGCTGTTTGCGCTGATGGGCCTCGGTCTCAACATCGTGGTCGGATACGCCGGCTTGCTCGACCTCGGGTATGTGGCGTTTTTTGCGGTCGGGGCGTACTCGACGGCGATCCTGGTCTCGGCATCGTCGCCGAACTTCACACCCGAGCTTGCCTTCTTTGCAGCGGTTCCGTTCGTGATCGTGATCGCATCGTTGGCCGGTTTGATCGTCGGTACTCCGGTGATCCGGATGCGCGGTGACTACCTGGCGATCGTCACCCTCGCCTTCGGTGAGATCGCCCGTCTCATCTTCCAGGCCGACTGGCTGAAGGGCACGTTCGGCGGTGCTCAGGGACTCAAGATCGATCCCGCCCGAATTCGGACGATGTTTGGATACGTTCTTGTCGGGATCGGTGTGATAGCGCTCATCGTCGGCGGTCTTCGGTGGTGGGCGGCGCGGTCGTTGGCGCGGGAGGCAGGGGAACACGACTCGCGCGCCACCGCAGGCGCCGTCATTGCCATCCTCGGCATGGTCGCGATCGGGGTCGGTATCGCCTTCCCCGATTTCGCTTCATGGACGGCTCGAGGCATCGACACCGAGCAGATCTTCCGGTTGGTGCTCGTCTTCGTCGTGATCGCGGCGTTCGTGTCCTGGCGTCTCGAAAGTTCACGCGTCGGCCGCGCCTGGATGGCGATGCGCGAGGACGAACACGTCGCGGAGGCGATGGGCATCAACGTGGTCACTGCCAAACTCGCCGCCTTTGTGACCGGTGCTGTGTTGGCGGCATTGGGCGGCGCCCTGTTTGCGATCAAGATCGGCACGATCTTCCCGGCGTCGTTCAAGCTCGTGCAGTCGATCATCATCCTCGTGATCGTGATCGTCGGCGGCATGGGGAGCCTGCGCGGTGTCGCCCTCGGTGCCGTCGTCCTCATCGGGGTGCTCGGCGGACCAACCCAGCCGGGCATGTTGCGCGAGTTCGAAGGCTTCAAGCTCCTCATCTACGGCGTGTTGCTCATCGTGATGATGCTGAAGCGTCCTGAAGGGCTGCTCCCCACGGCGCGCCGCACCCGGGAACTGCATCAGGAGGAGTTTCTCCAGGACGCCTGGATCAAGGCCAAAGCTGGCGAGATCGAGGAGGGCGCCTGATGGCACCACTCCTCGAGATTCGGGGTCTTGCCAAGCAGTTCGGCGGTCTGCGGGCTCTCGGCGGCGTGGACTTCCAGGTCGAGAAGGGCGAGATCGTGAGCGTCATCGGCCCCAACGGTGCGGGCAAGACGACCTTCTTCAACACCATCAGCGGTTTGTATCCGCCGGACTCGGGACAGATCCTCTTCGAGGGCGCCGATGTGGCCGGTCTCAACCCCGACCAGATCACCCGCCGCGGCATCGCCCGCACTTTCCAGAACGTGCGACTGTTCCCGAACATGACGGTTCTGGAGAACGTGATGGTTGCCCAGCACTGCCGCACGACCAAGGGCATGTGGCCGGCACTGTTCCAGACCCCCGGCTTCCGCAAGGAGGAGGCTGAGATCCAGGAGCGCGCTCGCGAGATCCTCGGGTTCTTCGGCACACGACTCGTCGGGTATCGCTACGACCAGCCGGCGTTTGCTCTGTCGTATGCCAACCGGCGCCGCCTCGAGATCGCCCGGGCGATGGCCACCCAGCCCAAGCTGCTGCTGCTCGATGAGCCAACCGCCGGCATGAACCCGCGCGAGACCCTCGAGCTCACCGGGCTCATCGGCAAGCTCCGATCGGAGATGGGGTTCACTGTCGTCGTCATCGAACACGACATGAAGGTGGTGCGCGATGTATCCGATCGCGTCGTGGTGCTCGACCACGGCGTGCAGATCGCCGAAGGCACTTACGAGCAGGTGTCGACCAACGACGATGTCATCGAGGCCTACCTGGGTCGCCCCGCAACCATGGGAGGCTCGTGATGGCCGGCACCCCCGTCCTTCAGTTCCGCAACGTCGATACCCACTACGGGCCGGTGCACGTTCTCAAGAACGTCAACATCGAGATCCACACGGGGGAGATCGTCTGTCTCCTCGGAGGCAACGCCTCGGGAAAGACGACAACGCTGAAGGCGGTTCTGGGAATGGTCATCCCGTCTGCGGGAGACATCCTGCTCGACGGCGAGGTTGTCACCAACTGGTCGACGAGCGATCGGGTGCGCCGTGGCGTATCGATGGTTCCGGAGAACCGCCGGTTGTTCAAGCGCATGACGGTGAAGGAGAACCTCGAGATCGGGGCCTTCCTCCGCGAGGACACCGAGAACGTCGAAGCGGACTTCGAGCACATCTTCGGGCTGTTCCCCAGGGTCAAGGAGCGGCTCGGTCAGAAGGCCGGAACACTTTCCGGAGGAGAGCAGCAGATGGTCGCGGTCGGCCGTGCGCTCATGGCCCGTCCCAAGGTGCTGCTCATGGACGAACCGTCGATGGGTCTCGCGCCCGTGCTCGTGGCGCAGAACTTCGAGATCATCCAGCAGATCAACGAGGCGGGCACGACCGTGTTCGTGGTGGAGCAGAACGCCAACATGGCGCTCTCCATCGCCGACCGCGGCTATGTCCTCCAAACCGGACAGATCGTCCTCGCAGACACGGCCCAGGGCCTGTTGGCGAACCCCGAGATGCGGACCGCGTATTTGGGAGAGGTGGAGTAGCAGCCATCAGTCTTCAGTCCTCAGTCATCAGTCCGAAATCTGGCTGAAGACTGAGGACTGAAGACTGAAGACTTCCGGTACCATCCCCGACCCATGGATCACCTTCTCACCACGCTTCCCAATGGTTTGCGGATCATCACCGAGGCGATGCCTTCGGTGCGCTCGATCGCAGTGGGAGCGTGGGTCGATACCGGGAGCCGTGACGAGACCGGTGTGGAGGCCGGGTGCTCGCACTTTCTCGAGCACCTGCTGTTCAAGGGGACCGAAGAACTCAGCGCCCAGGCGATTGCCGAGGGATTCGACGGGGTCGGGGCTCGCAGCAACGCCTTCACCTCGAAGGAGTACACCTGTTTTTGGGCGCAGCTCCGGGATGAGGACCTCCCGATGGGGCTGGGGCTGCTCGCCGAGATGATCCAGCGTCCCGCATTCCGCGAGGACGAGATCGAATCCGAGCATCACGTGGTGCTCGAAGAGATCAACATGAACGAGGACGATCCGTCGGATGTCGCCCACGACCAGTTCGCCCAGGCGCTGTGGGGTCATCATGTGCTCGCTCTTCCCGTGCTCGGGACCAAGGAGAGCATTTCGGAGATGACCCGTGACGTGATCGCTGGCTACTGGAAGCGCCGGTATCACCCCGCGACGGTCGTCGTCGCCGCCAGCGGCAACCTCGAACACACGGCCGTCGTGGATCTGGTGTCGGAACGCTTCGGAGCGTGGTCGGGTGGCACCGCGGATCACCACTTCTCCAAGCCAGCGGTGTCCTCGGTGGTCAAGGTGATCAACCGCGACACGGAGCAGGCCCATCTGGTCATCGGATCGGAAGCACTCGATCGCGCCGACGAGCGCCGCTTCTCGTTCGGCATCCTCAATCACGTGCTCGGAGGTGGCATGTCGAGTCGCTTGTTCCGCGAGATCAGGGAAGAGCGGGGTCTCGCCTACGCGGTGTACTCGTTCCGCATGCCCTACGCCGACTCCGGTGCCTTCGGCGTGTACGTCGGTACCACTCCGCACCAGACCTCACAGGTGCTGGAACTCGTGAGGGAGCAGTTCGCCAAGGTCGCCGCCGAAGGGATCACGCTCGACGAGCTGGACCGCGCCAAGGGATTCACCAAGGGCTCGTTGGCACTCTCGATGGAGGACACCAACAGCCGCATGGTTCGCCTCGGCCGTCACGAACTCACCGGCGTGGAACATCTCTCGCTGGACGAGACGGTGGCGCGCATCGATGCGGTGACCCTTCAGGACGTTCACGACGTTGCGACCGAAGTGCTCGGTGGGCCCTTCGTCATCGGCGCGGTCGGACCATTCGATGCCCGGGACCTGGAGCGTCACGTGGCATGACCCGCGTCGCGGTTTCCGGTGCCGGGGGGCGGATGGGCCGTCTGGTGGCCGAGACGGTGGCGACGACGAAGGATCTCGAGTTGGTCGCCGGTTTCGATCCTGCCCATGCCGGAACCAAGGTGGCGGGAATCGTCGTCTCTGCCGATCCCACGGTCGTGGGAGAGGCCGAGGTCGTCGTCGAATTCACGGTGCCGGGAGTGGTGCTCGAGAACCTTGCCGTATGGCGAGCGCACGGAGTCCACGCCGTCGTCGGTACCTCGGGTTTCGACGAATCTCGCATCCAGGCGGTGCGCACCGCCTGGGGAAGCGGTCCCCCGAACTGTTTGCTCGTACCCAACTTCTCGATCGGCGCCGTGCTGATGATGCGGTTCGCCGAACTCGCCGCCCCACACTTTTCTGCGTCCGAGATCATCGAATTGCATCACGATCGCAAGGTCGATGCTCCGTCCGGTACGGCGTTGACGACGGCGGCTCGCATGCAGGCAGCCGGGGGCAAGCAGAACCGGCATGTCGAGTCCACCGAGGTGATCGCCGGGGCGCGTGGTGGAGACGCCGGGCCGCGGGTGCACTCCGTTCGCCTACCCGGACTGCTCGCCCACCAGGAAGTCATCCTCGGGAGCGAAGGCGAGACGTTGACGATCCGTCACGACACCAGCGACCGCGTGTCCTTCATGCCAGGGGTGTTGCTCGCGGTCAGGTCAGTCGCCAGCCTGCGCGACCCGGTGACGGTGGGACTCGACGGGTTGTTGGGAATCTGAGTCATCAGTCATCAGTCATCAGTCGTCAGTCAGAGGCGCGCGATGATCCAGCTTCGCGTTCTGGCTGAAGACTGAGGACTGAAGACTGAGGACTAAAAGAGCTCGTTCGCCAATGCCCTTCGATATCCCGCGGTGAGTGGGTGGTCGGGGCCGATGAGACCGAACACGTCGACCATCGCCTGGCGCGCTCGTTGGCGAAGCGGTCCTCCGGTGCGGACGACCGCAAGGAGGTGGTCGAGGCCAGGCTCGTACTCGCCCTTGGCTGCCAGCGCCTCACCGAGTTCGAGGCGAGCGGCGTGGTCGTCGGGGTTTTCGGTGAGGCGGCGCTCCAACGAGGTGAGGTCGACCTCGGAACGCGCCGCCAGCCTGGCTGCTGCCTCAAGGCGTTCGACTTCTGACGTGCGGGGGAGACGCCCCAGGACGATGAGGGCGTCATCGGTCTGCTTGCGGGCGATCAGCAACGAGGCGAGCGCGGTGGCGGCTTCTGGATGGTCCGGAATGGTCGCGAGCACCTCGCGGTAGAGCACCTCGGCGCCGGCTTCATCTCCCGAAAGGGACAGGTCCCTCGCCTCGTCGACGAGGCGATCCCAGCGGGTGGGGAGGAGCGCCTCGATCCAGGCTCGCACCTGCGATTCCGACTTGGCTCCGATGAACGATGCCACCGGCTGTCCTCCCTTGAAGGCGAGGACCGTCGGGATCGACTGCACGCGGAACTGGGCCTGGAGTTCGCGGTTGGTGTCGACGTCGACCTTCACCAAGGTGAAGCGTCCGTCGTATTCCGTGGCGAGGCGTTCAAGGATCGGGCCGAGGGTCTTGCAGGGTCCGCACCACTCCGCCCAGAAGTCGACGACGACCGGCACCTCGTGGCTGCGCTGCAGCACCTCGGGCCCAAACTGGCTCTGATCGATATCTTTCACGTGCATGTCAGTGGTAGTAACGATATCGGCGCGTTCGGCATTCCGCGGGACTGTCGACTATTGACTGGGTCGCCCACGGACTACCGTTCTCATCGACAAAGAGGTCACATTGACTCCTCCCTTCGGCCGGCTTCTTACTGCGATGATCACCCCCTTCGATGCTGACGGGGCGATCGATGTCCAGGCGGTGTGGGATCTGGCGCGCCATCTCATCGCCGAGGGTTCGGACGGCGTGGTCGTGGCGGGCACCACGGGTGAATCGCCCACGCTGGCCGTCGACGAGAAGGTGATGCTGTTTCGCACTGTCGTCGAGGCCGTCGGTGATCGCGGAATCGTCATCGCCGGCACCGGTACCTACGACACTGCCGAGTCGATTCATGTCACCAAACTCGCTTGCAGCGCCGGCGTCCACGGCGTGATGGCAGTGACGCCGTACTACTCCCGACCACCGCAACAAGGTCTCTTCGAACACTTCATGGCGATCGCCAATGCCTCGACGGTGCCGATGCTGGTGTACAACATCCCTTCTCGCACCGGGCGCCTCATCGAGGTGGCGACTCTTGCCCGACTCGCTGCGCATCCCAAGATCGTTGCGGTCAAGGATGCGGTAGGGGACCTGGCGTTTACGACGAAGACGCGGGAGACGTGCGGTGACTCACTCACGATCTACTCCGGCGACGACATCCTCACCATTCCGATGATGGCGGTCGGTGCGGTCGGTGTGGTGTCCGTCGCCTCGCACCTGGCCGGCAAACAGATCAAGAAGATGGTTGATGCCGCGGCATCCGGTGATTGGGCCGAGGCGCAGCGGTTGCACCTCGCTCTCGCCCCCCTGTTCGCGGCGTGCTTCCTCGAGCCGAACCCGATGCCGGTAAAGGCCGCTCTCGACGCTCTGTGGAAGCCGGTCGGGCGACCCCGCCTTCCGCTCGTCCCGGCTTCGGCCGAGACGGTTGCTGCCATCAAAGAGGCACTGGCTGCTGCCAGGCCCGGATGAGCGTCCGCGTCTCGTTTCTCGGAGGTCTGGGGGACATCGGTCGCAACTGCGCCTCGATCGAGGTCGCAGGGAAGCTTGCACTGATCGACTGCGGGTTGATGTTCCCCGACGAGCACATGCTCGGCGTCGATCTGGTGCTTCCCGACTTTGCCTCCGTACTGGCCCGCGCCGACGACCTCGAATGCATCGTGCTCACCCACGGACACGAGGACCACATCGGGGCACTGTCGTATCTACTGGCCGAAGTGAACGTCCCCGTGTATGGCACGGCACTCGCGGTGGCACTCGCCAGCAGCAGGATCGAAGAGGCCGGAATCGAGGCCGATCTTCGGCCGGTTGCGACTGGCGTCTGGACCGAGCACGGACCGTTCAAGTTCATGCTGATCCCGGTATCCCACTCGATTCCTCAGGGTGCCGGCATCGCCTTCGACACCCCGGAGGGGATCGTGCTGCACTCGGGCGACTTCAAACTCGACCCGACCCCGATCGACGGCATCCCAACCGACCTCCCCGAGTTCGCCGCTCTCGGACGCCAAGGCGTTCGGTTGCTGCTCTCCGACAGCACCAATGCCGAAGTGCCAGGGTTCGTTCCATCGGAGTCGAGCCTCGCCCAACCGCTGTACGAGATCGTGGTCGAAACCAAGGGCCGCGTGATCGCGGCTTGCTTTGCGAGCCACATCCACCGCGTGCAGCAGATCGTCAACGCCGCGGTTGACGCTGGACGCTACGTCGCATTCATGGGACGAACCATGCAACGCACCGTTCCCACCGCCGAGGGGCTGGGATTGTTCGAGGTGCCCTCGGATCGCGTGCTGCCGCTCGAAGAACTCCTTAGGCTTCCCCCCGAAGAGACTGCCATCGTATGTACCGGGAGTCAGGGCGAACCCTTCGCCGCGATGTCGATGATGGCTGCGGGTCAGCATCGCTGGGTCCAGGTGGGGGAGGGCGACACCGTCCTGATCTCCGCTCGGCCGATCCCCGGAAACGAGACCAAGGTGTCGCGCGTCATCAACGGGTTGCTCCGCCGCGGGGCTCGCGTCTATCACGGCAACAACGCCAATGTTCACGTGTCCGGGCATGGCGCCCGGGAGGAACTCAAGACGTTCATCAACGTGGTTCGTCCCCAGGCGTTCGTACCGGTTCACGGCGAGTACCGGCACCTGGTTGCACACGCAGCCCTGGCACGCGAGATGAAGGTCGGCGATGTGATGGTCTGCGAGGACGGCGATGCCGTCGTCCTCGACAAGGGGAAGATCCGGCATGAGAAGAAGGCAGTTCCGGCGGCCTACGTGTTCGTCGACGGTCTGGAGGTCGCTGGCTCGGCGCAGGGGATCATCCGAGACCGCAAGAACCTCTCCGAGGACGGTGTCATCGTCGTGACCCTTGCCGTCGATGGTCACACCGGAGAGATCGTGCAGGGACCCGATCTGGAGAGCCACGGTTTCATGGATAGCCCTCGCGAGGTGTTTGCCAGCACGGCTCGTGCCATCACCGACGAGATTCCTTCGATCGACCTGCCAATCGACGCCGCCAATGTACGGCGCCGCGTGAAAGGCATCGTGAACCGGGTCACCCGCGCCGAGACCGGCCGCCGGGCAGTCGTGATCGTCGTCGTGCTCGAGGTCTAGGGAGCGCGGTACGGATCTTTCGAGGATCGTTGAGCGAAAGACCACACGCGTGTAACCTGGCCGGACATGCCATCGCGGACGTCCTCCCGCCGGGGCACCGGGCGGGGTGGGACTTCCCGGAGCACCAATACGCAGGCTTCGCAGCCGAAGCGGTCCATGCTGGGGACACTTCGGGAGCGGATCCGAAACGGATTCGGCCGACACACCGACGACCTCTGGGGAGCGATCCTCGTGGTCGGAGGCGTCCTCGTCGCCCTGTCCTTCTTCGACCTCGCCGGTCCCCTGGGCAAGGCGATCGTTTCGGGATTGACGCTGCTCTTCGGCATCTGGGGGTATGGAGTCGCTCCCGCCCTCCTCGGCTTCGGTGTCCTTCTCCTCGTGACCCGTTATCGCGACGACTACCGCCGTGTGGTCCTCGGCTTCCTCGTCACGTTCGCTTCGTCGCTGGCCATGTTTCATCTCATGACCGGCACGGTGTCGCTCGCCGGCTCCCTCGATCTCGTCCGGGATCGCGGCGGTGCGGTCGGTTCGATCATCGCCTTCCCGCTCCGCCGACTCGTCGGCTTCTGGGGTGCCTTCGTCGTGCTCCTCGCCTTCACCGCACTCGGGGTGTTGTTGATGACGAGGACCACTGTGCGCGAGGCGCTGCGCGCGATTCAGACCGGCTTCGCCGAAGGCGTGAGCCGTCTCCGTAGTAGGCAGCAGCAACGACGCAAACCCGTAGTCGAGATTCGCCAGACCACTCCGCCGCGGCCCCGGCTGGTGGTGGTCAATCCCAACCCGGATTCGGTCGCCAAGCCCGGGCCGAAGCGCATGGGACCGCCCGTCCCGGCGACGATGCCTGCGACTCGTCCCGCGGCGACACCAGAGGTCAAGCGTCCGGCACCGAAGAAGGGTTATGCGCTTCCGCCGCTCGAGCTCCTCGCCCTCGGCGGCGGGGTGGGGCACAGCAGGAAGGCGCTGGACGACACCGCCCGCGAACTTGAAGAGACGCTGATCCAGCACGGAGTCGATGCGCGCCTCACGCGGATCGTCCCCGGACCGACCGTCACGCGCTTCGAAATCGAACTTGCCCCCGGCGTCAAGGTCGCACGCATCACCAGCCTCGCCCACGACATCGCCTACGCACTGGCGACGCCCGACGTTCGCATCCTCGCCCCGATCCCTGGCAAGAGCGCCATCGGCGTCGAGGTGCCGAACCGCCGACGCCAGTTGGTGACCCTCGGCGACATCCTGCGGAGCCCCGAAGCCAAGGAAGCGACACATCCCCTCGCAGTGGCGCTCGGCATGGACGTCTCCGGAAGGGCGCACATGCTCAACCTGAGCGAACTGCCCCACGTGCTCATCGCCGGCGCCACCGGTGCCGGAAAGTCGTCGTGCATCAACGCCATCGTCACGTCACTGTTGATGCGCACCACCCCCGAAGAGGTGCGCCTGATCCTCGTCGACCCGAAGCGCGTCGAACTCGGCCAGTACAACGACGTTCCGCACCTGCTCACCAGGGTGATCACCAACCCGAAGAAGGCGGCCGACGCGCTGCAGTGGGCTGTGCGGGAGATGGACATCCGGTACAACCTGCTCGCCGAAGCCGGGGTGCGCGACATCGCCGGCTATCACGAGAAGTTCGATCGCGGCATGCTCGAGGGAGAGCGCTTCATCCGCTTCCCCTACATCGTGACGGTGGTGGACGAGTTGAACGACCTGATGATCGTTGCCGGTCGCGCCGTGGAAGACGCCATCGTCCGCATCGCCCAGATGGCCCGCGCCGTCGGAATCCATCTCGTCATCGCCACCCAGCGTCCGTCGGTCGACGTGATCACGGGCGTCATCAAGGCCAACATCCCGTCGCGTCTGGCTTTCTCGGTCGCTTCGCAGGCGGATAGCCGGGTGATCCTCGACCTGTCCGGAGCCGAGAAGCTGATCGGGCTCGGCGACATGATCGTGGTGACCTCCCGCGATCCCAAGGCAGAACGCATCCAGGGGGCATGGGTCTCCGAGGAAGAGGTCAAGACCGTTGTCGAGTTCGTCCGCGAGCAGCGCCGCGCCCAGTACGAGGAGAGTGTGTTCGAGACCACAGAGGTCTCGAAAAACGGGAAGGACGAGTTCGAGGGCGAAGACGCCGACATCGTTCGCCAGGCCATCGACATCGTGGTGCGATCGCAACTGGGTTCGACGTCGATGCTGCAGCGCAAGCTCCGGATCGGCTTCGCCCGCGCCGGACGCGTGATGGACATCCTCGAGCGTCGCGGGATCGTTGGTCCGTCCGAGGGCTCCAAGGCCCGCGAGGTGCTGCTCACCGTCGAGGAACTCGAAGAAATGCTGGGAGAGCACGCCGAAGTGTGATCGGGTGTCCCGGCACCGCTCCCCGATAGCATCACGCCCGCATGGAACCGGTTCGCATCCTCGACGTCGACGGGCGCCTGCTCGACGAATCTCCCCTCCCCGCTGAGGAGATTCGGCGCCTCTTTGCCGCGATGGTCACCGCCCGCGCCTTCGACCACAAGGCTTCCGCTCTCCAATTGCAGGGCCGTCTGGCGACCTACGCCCAGTTCGAGGGGCAGGAAGCCGCACAAATCGGCAGTGCTGCGGCGCTGCGGGCGGATGACTGGATGGTTGCGACCTACCGCGATGCCGCCGCGATGTGGATGCAGGGTTTCCCGTGGGAGAACCTGCTCCTGGGTCGGATGGGGGACGAGCGTGGCGGCTCGCCGCCGCAGGGTGTGAACGTGCTGCCGCCCTCCATCACCGTGGGTGCGCACATGATTCACGCCGTCGGGCTGGGGTGGGCCGAGCGCCTCCGCGGTTCTGATCGAGTGGCGATCACCTACTTCGGCGACGGTGCCACCTCGGAGGGGGACTTTCACGAGGCGATGAACTTTGCCGGCGTGTACCGCACCCCGACCGTTTTCCTGTGCCAGAACAATGGATGGGCGATCTCGATGAGCCGCGAACGCCAGACCGCATCGGAGACCATCGCCCAGAAGGCGGACGCCTATGGCATCCCAGGCGTGCTCGTCGACGGCAACGACGTGCTCGCAGTCTTTGCGGTCACTCGCGATGCGGTCGGTCGGGCTCGCCGGGGTGAAGGGGCGACGCTTATTGAAGCCCAAACCCAGCGGATGGGTGCGCACACGACCGCTGACGACGCCGGTCGGTATCGCGACGAGGCGACCCTTGCCGCGTGGAAGCTGCGTGATCCCATCGATCGCGTTCGCAAGTACCTCCAGGCAAGTGGAGCGTGGTCGGAGGCGTGGGAGCAGGAGTTGATCGCCTCCGCCTCCGTCGAGATCGAGACCGCTGCGAACCGCGCCGAAGGTCTCGCACCGTTCGGACCAGGTGCCGCCTTCGACCGGGTCTTCGCTCGGCCCAGTGCCCACATCGAGTTGCAGCGCGCTGAGCTGCTCCGGGATCTGGGGGGCGAAGCATGACCGTCATGAACATGGCGAACGCCCTCAATGACGCTCTCGCGGTTGCCCTTGCCGACGACGAAAGGGTCGTGCTCCTCGGCGAGGACATCGGACGCACTGGTGGCGTATTCCGGGTGACCGACGGACTGCAAACCCGATTCGGCGAGAACCGCGTCATCGACACCCCGGTCGCCGAATCGGGAATCGTCGGTGCCGCCTTCGGGATGGCGATTGCCGGTCTGCGCCCGGTTGCCGAGATCCAGTTCCTCGGTTTTTCCTATCCGGCATACGACCAGATCGTCAGCCACGTCGGTCGCATCCGCAATCGCAGCAACCACCGGTTCACGGCACCGCTGGTGATCCGGATTCCCTTTGGTGGCGGGATCGGTGCCGCCGAACACCACAGCGAGTCCAGCGAAGCGATGTATGCCCATACTCCCGGCATCAAAGTGGTGGTTCCGGCGACGCCATCCGCGGCGAAGGGTCTCCTCCTCGCCGCCATCGAGGATCCCGATCCGGTGATCTTCCTCGAGCCGATCCGCGTGTACCGCGCGATCAAGGAGGAAGTTCCGGAAGGGCGATTCACGATTCCGATCGGTGTCGCGGATATCGTGCGCACCGGATCCGATGTTTCGGTGATCGCATACGGGGCAACGGTCCGCGATGCACTCGCTTCCGCCGATACGCTCGACGCCGATGGAGTCTCGGTCGAAGTGATCGATCTCCGCACCCTTTCTCCTCTCGACGCCAGCACGGTCGTCGCCTCGGCGCAAAAGACGGGAAGGGTGGTTGCGGTGAGCGAGGGACACCGCACCGCGGGGATCGCATCGGAACTCGCCGCCATCGTGCAGGAGCAAGCCCTGTACTCCCTGCTCGCCCCCGTGCAGCGCGTGACCGGTTGGGACACCGTGGTCCCGCTCAAGCGCACCGAACGCCACCACATACCCGGGGTGGCTCGTATCGTCGCCGCGGTGCGCAGGACGCTGGAGGACTGATGGCGTTCGAGTTCCATCTCCCCGACATCGGCGAGGGCTTGGCCGAGGCGACCATCGTCTCCTGGCTCGTGCCGGTTGGGGGAACAATTGGCCTCGACCAGCCAATGGTCGAACTCGAAACCGACAAGGCGATCGTCGAGATGCCTGCGCCGCGGGCCGGGGTAGTGCTTCATCACGGCGCTCCCGCCGGCGCAACGATCGCAGTGGACTCGCTCCTCGTCGTGATCGGCACTCCTGGCGAAGCGTGGACACCGAGTGCGGCGCCGCCCCCGCAGCAGCGCGAGGTCAAGCCGATCGTCGGCAACCTCGAAGAGTCCGCGGTGACGCCCATCGGTAAGGGCGGTGCGCTTCCCCTGGTGCGGCGAATGGCGTCGGCGCTCGGCGTCGACATCGGTTCGGTGCGGGGATCCGGCCCCGGCGGTCGGATTCTGCGCGGCGATGTCGAAGCGGCGGCGCGCGGAGCAGGTGAGGTGGAACGGGTGCGACTATCACCCACCCGGCTCGCCATCGCTCGCAACCTCACCAAGTCATGGCAGGAGATACCGCACGTCACCACATTCGGTACCGCCGATCCGACGGCCCTCCTCGCGGCGCGCTCACGACTCACCGCGGGTGGTGCACCCGTCCCCGTCGAGGCGCTCCTGGTGCACGCCATCGTCCCCGTGCTCGTCGCTCACCCCGAGTTCAATGCCGCCCTCGATGGCGACTCACTTCTGCTCCGCAAGAACTTCGACATCGGCGTAGCGGTCGACACCCCCGAGGGACTCATGGTGGCGGTGGTTCGTGCGGCCGACTCGCGTGACGTGCTGGATCTCTCAGCGGAGATCGTCCGGCTAGCGGGAGCGGCGAAGGCGCGAACGATCGCGGCCTCGGACCTGCGCGGCGCCACCTTCACCATCTCGAACATCGGGGCGGTCGGCGGCGGCTATGGGACCCCGATCATCCCGTATGGGACGACTGCGATCCTCTCGGTGGGACACGCCGAGGAGAAGCCCGCGGTGCGCGATGGCAAGATCGTCGTGGCTCGCGAGATGCCGTTGTCGCTGTCGTACGACCACCGCGTGATCGACGGTGCCCGCGGGAGGGCCTTCCTCGCCGCCGTGGTCACCGCCATCGAAGGCGTGAAGTGATCGACGGCCAGCAACAGCGCAAAGCCCTCGGCGCGGCAGAGCAGGCACTTAAGGCGCTCGAGAGCGGTGACGCCAGCCGAGCGCGCACCGCCGCTGCCGAGGCGGTCGCCCTCGACCAGGTCGCGGCGTATGACGGGCTGGTCGCTGCGGTCGACGGAGCCGCCACCGATATCGAGTCCGAAGGCAAGGTGTCCCGCGAATCCTGGTCCGACATCGCCGCCATGCTTGGCGATGGTCCGCTGAAGGCGTGGGCA
>JBBTKD010000094.1:0-14857 GCA_038059105.1 Actinomycetota bacterium
CCGCAGAGACCGAGGAAGCCGACTGAACGAGCCGCTGCTCGTCGTGGGTCTGCGCAACCCCGGATCCGACTACCAGGGCACCCGGCACAATCTCGGAGAAGTGGTGGTTCGTACCCTCGTGGCCGGCGCGACCTTCAAGCGAGCCCCGCGGCGTATCTCCGCCGAGATCACCGAGATCGATCTGGGTGGTCGCCACGCGGTCATTGCGCTGCCGACCGCGTTCATGAACGAATCGGGTGGTCCGGTCAGCAGCCTGGTCAAGTATTTCAAGCCGCACCTCACGGGCGTGGTGCTCGTACACGACGACATCGACCTTCCCTTCGGCAAACTCCGCTTCCACGCTGGCAGGGGAGCAGGTGGCCACAACGGCGTTGCCTCGGTAATGCGGTCGCTAGGAAGTCGCGAAGTGTGGCGGATGAAACTCGGTGTGGGTCGCCCCCCAGGCCGCCAAGAGCCCGCCGACTTCGTGTTGGAGCGGTTCCCCAAACGACAACTCGACGATGTTCGTCTCATGGTGTCGGCAGCGGTTGACGTGCTGGTGTGCTTCGGCGCCAAGGGCGGTGACGCCGCCACCCAGGCAGCGGGGGACGCCACCGCCCGACTCGGCATCACCGCGCCGTGAAGTTCGTCGGCGCCATCGACCAGGGCACCACCAGCACCCGGTTCGTGGTCGTCGACCGCTCTGGTCGGATCGTGGGCATCGATCAGCGGGAGCACGCACAGATCTACTCCCGACCGGGTTGGGTGGAGCACGATGCTGCTGAGATCTGGAGGGTCACTCAGGCCGTCGTCGCAGGAGGTCTCGCCGCCGCCGGGGCAAAGCCGAATGACCTTGCCGCCGTCGGGGTCACCAATCAGCGCGAGACGACGGTGGTGTGGGACCGCACCACCGGAACTCCGCTAGCGCCCGCGATCGTGTGGCAGGACACCCGCACCGACGCACTGGTTGCCGAACTCTCCGCGGTGGGAGGTGCCGATCGGTTCCGCAGTCGCTGTGGGTTACCCCTCGCCACATATTTCTCCGGACCCAAGGTGCGTTGGCTGCTCGAACGCAATCCTCGGGTCCGCAGTGCCGCCGATAGTGGTGAGGCTGCCTTCGGCACGATCGACTCCTGGTTGCTGTGGAACCTCACCGGTCGTCACATCACCGATGTCACCAATGCCTCACGCACGATGCTGATGGGGTTGGACACGCTCGAATGGGATCCGACGTTGCTCGACGCGATCGGCGTGCCTGCGGCGATGCTTCCGACGATCGAGCCGAGTGTCGACGTATACGGGGAGGGTCGCGGTGTCCTCGGTGGCGTGACCATCGCCGGGGACCTTGGTGATCAACAAGCGGCGCTCTTCGGGCAGACCGCGTTCGAAGCGGGTCGCGCCAAGAACACGTACGGCACCGGATGTTTTCTCCTGCTCAACACTGGCAGCGCACCGGTGGCCAGCACGCACGGACTGCTCACCACCGTGGCGTACCGGATCGAGGGGCAACCGGCGGTGTATGCGCTCGAGGGTTCGGTGGCGATGGCCGGGGCAGTCGTGCAGTGGATGCGCGACAACCTCAAGGTCATCGGATCCGCAGCCGAGGTCGAGACCCTCGCCGCATCCGTCGAGGACAACGGCGGCGTGTACTTCGTGCCCGCATTCTCCGGGCTTTTTGCTCCCTACTGGCGGTCCGACGCCCGGGGCCTGATCACGGGTCTCACCCGATACGCCGGCGTCGGTCACATCGCTCGGGCCGCGCTGGAGGCGACGGCGTTCCAGACGGTCGATCTGATCCGCGCCATGGAGGCGGATTCTGGAGTGCCTATGTCGACCCTGTTTGTCGACGGTGGCATGGTGGCGAACGAGTTGCTGATGCAGTTCCAGGCCGATGTTCTTGGCGTACCGGTGGTGCGTCCCGTCGTCAGCGAGACGACCGCACTCGGCGCCGCCTTCGCCGCCGGGTTGGCAGTTGGCTTCTTCGAGAGCCTCGACGAGATCCGCTCGCTCTGGGTAGAGGGACGACGCTGGGAGCCGAAGATGGATGGTGCGCAGCGCGAGGGTTTGCTCGCTGGGTGGAGAGAGGCGGTGGGGCGCGCGCTGTAGGTGCGACCCACTGTTCTGGCCGGACCTGGTTGTGACCGCGCTGAAGGAGGGTCGCACCGGTGTCACCGCACCCACCGAGCAGGCTCGCCTGCATTCCCTCGTGAGCACGGTGGAGTTGACAGGGAGGGCTAGATAAACGAAGGGCCAGCCGCCGCAAGACGCGACGACCAACCCTCCGAAACTATGCCAGCAAATCGTACGCTCGGTGCGTACACCAAACAAGTCTCACTGGCGGTGCGGTTGACTCGTTGACCGTTCAGGAGGAGGCGGCCAGCGGCCGCCTCCGCAATTCGCAATTCGCAGGGTGCACTTGTCACTTTGGCCAGACGGCCCCCGGAATATGGGCGGCGTCTGACGAATTGCACCGAGAGGCGCGTTCACCTCGCCACGAGAACCTGAGCGATCCGCGGAGTGCGCGATCCCCGAGACTGACGAATTGCGGTACTGCCGGGCCTCCGGCCCGGCAGTACCATCTTCGGAATGTCGGTACCCGACGCGTTGGCTTACCTTCGCATCCTGCTGATCCCGGCGATCTTGGCGTTGATCGTTCCCACCGACCCCATCGATCATGCTTTCGGCATTGCGGCGGTGCTGATGTGGATCGCTTCGACCACCGACTTTCTTGATGGGTACCTCGCTCGCCGCTGGAAGCAGACCACCCAGCTCGGCGCCTTCCTCGACTCCATCGCCGACAAGTTGCTCGTGTCGGGTGCTCTTTATGGACTGGTGGCGGTGGATCGGGCGTGGGCCTGGGCAGCCTTCGTCATCGTCGGACGGGAGATCGCGGTGTCGGGGTTACGCAGTGTCGCCGCCATGGATGGCGTCAAGGTGGCGGCTTCGATCTGGGGGAAGGCGAAAGCCAATACGCAGTATCTGGCGATCTTTATGGCTTTGTTGCGCACTCCCGACAAGTACGGCGGGCTCTATCCCGACCAGTGGGTCATGCTGCTCGCGGTGGTCGTCACGGTGATGTCGGGCTACGGCTACTTCGCCCGGTTTGCCCGGGTGCTGCGGGCCGCCCGTGCCCGTGCCTGACACCTTTCTCACCGGTGGGTCGGGATTCGTCGGTGGCGCGGTACTCCGACGCTTGATTGCCGACGGTCGCCACGTTCGTGCCCTGGCGCGCTCGGACGAGGCGGAGCGATTCGTGACCGCCGCCGGAGCGGAGGCAGTCCGCGGCGACCTCCTCCAACCCGGAGACTGGGAGAAACGCCTCACCGGGTGCATCAGCGTGTTCCACGTCGCCGGAGAAGTGGCGATGTGTGATCGAACCCGTCTTGAAGTGAATCTGGCGGGAACTCGCCGTGTGGTTGCGGCTGCGGCGCGGGCGGGCGTGCGGCGAATTGTGTTCACCTCGTCGGCAGCCACGATCGGTGAGGCTGCTGGCACCGTCGGTGCCGAGGCGACCGTTCACACCGGGCAGTACCTCTCCGGGTATGCCCGTTCCAAGCATCTCGCCGAGCAGGCCGCGTTCAGTGACGCCGCCCGTCTCGGCATCGAACTCGTTTCAGTGAATCCGTCGTCGATCCAGGGTCCGGGCCGCACCCACGGCACGGCTCGCATCTTCCTGGGATACCTCCGCGGCAAGTTGCGCTGGGCGGTGCGCACCCGGATGCCGCTCGTGTTCGTCGACGATGCTGTCAACGTCCACCTGCTTGCGGAGGACAAGGGCGTGCCGGGGGAGCGGTACTTGGCGTGCGGGTGGTCACCGACAGTCGACGAGGTGGTCGCAACCCTGGCTGAGGTCACCGGTGTCGAACGACGGGTGCGCTACGCACCGGGATGGATGTTGTCGACCGCGGCGACATTCACCGAGTTCACCTTTCGTGCCGTACGCAAGCACCCACCGCTGTGCCGCGAGATGTCACGCGAAGTCCGCCGCGGCCACGTCTTCGACGGCTCCCGCGCCGAACGCGAGTTGGGCCTGCGATACACCGCGCCAGAGGAGTGGTTGGCGGCGACGGTGGAGTGGTATCGGGAGCAAGGACTGATTTGAGCCTTCAGTCTTCAGTCATCAGTCATCAGTCGGAGCGCGTGGTGAGGAGCAGGTGGCGTTCTGGCTGAAGACTGAGGACTGAAGACTGGCGAGTACTCTCGCCCCCCGCATGCCCGCACCTTTGGCGGCGCTGGTTGGGAAGTGGCGCGACCACCCGTCGATTGCGGAGTCGGGGCGCTTTGTCGTGCCCGCCGCGACTCGAGCCTTCTTTCTGGCGGGTCTCGCCCGCACCGCATCTGGGCCGGTGCTGGCGGTGGTGGCCGGCGAGCGCGACGCCGAGGACCTCGCCGACGATCTCGAGTTGTTCTCGGATGACGCTCACTTTCTCCCGGCGTGGGAGACGCTCCCTTTTGAACACGTCTCGCCGAATGTCAGCACGATGGCCCAGCGTGCTGCGGCGCGTCACGCCCTCATCACCGGCGGTCCGGGCACGGTCGTTGTGGGGTCGGTGCGAGCGGTGGTGCAGCGGGTATCGCCATCGCCGGTCGATCCGATCCATCTCGTCGTTGGCGCCGAGGTCGACCTCTCCGCGCTGACCCAGCGACTTGCCGACATGGGATATGAGCGCACGGACCGTGTCGAGTCCCGCGGCGAGTTTGCGATCCGAGGCGGGATCCTCGACCTGTATCCGGCGCAAGGGAGGGTTGCGGTGCGAGTCGACCTGTGGGGTGACACGGTCGAGGAGATCACCGCGGTCTCGGTGCTCACGCAGCGGTCGATCGGTACTCGCCCCTCGGTGACCGCTTTCCCGGCGCGTGAGGTGCGACCTTCGGGTGTGATCTCAATCGAGGCGAAGCGACTGCTTCACGAGGCTCCGTGGGCTGCTTCCACCTGGGATCGCATTGCCGACGGAATCTCCTTCCCCGGGATCGAGTCATGGCTGCCATGGCTGGCGCCGGCCGACACGATCCTCGTCGAGGCCAATCCACAGACGCGGGTCGTGTTGTGCGAACCGTCGCGCGCCTCTGATCGGTCCGCCGACCTCGACCGCGAAGAGGCCGAGTTGGCGGCCGCGCTCGCTCCCACCTGGGGAGCGGGAGCCCCCGCGGCCGGTGAGCATCCCTCGCTCTACCTCCCGCTCGCCTCAGCGCTCCCGCACGACCGGGTTCTCGAAGCACCGGTGAGTGCGGCGCGTCCCGGCGAGGACGCCCTGGTGATGACCCGACTCGATGCCGCCGCCGGTGATGCGGAGTCGATCGCTCACGGTATTGGTTCCCTGGTGGGGAAGGGAACCCAGGTGGTGGTGGCGATGGACGGTATCGCCGCCGCCGACCGCGTCAGGTCGGTGTTGTCCGATGCGGGTATCGCGCTGGAGCGAACTGAGCAGGTCGGAACAGCATCGGCGGTGATTGCCACCGGCATCCATCACGGGTTCGTCGTGCCTGGTCTCCGGGTGGCCGTGCTCGGCGAACAGGAGATCGCCGGGCGGCGTCGGGCGCACCGTCGCGTCTCCGCTGGCGGTGATGGCGCCGCAACGGCATATTCGGATCTGCGACCGGGTGACTTCGTGGTGCATCGCCGCCACGGCATTGGCAGGTTTGAGGGTCTCGTCACCCGCAGCATCGGCGACGTCGCCCGCGACTACCTGCTTATCGCCTACGCCGCCGAGGACCGTCTGTACGTTCCGACGGACCAACTTGCGGCGGTGCGTCGGTACTCGGGCGGCGAGATGCCGCGACTGAGTCGAATGGGAGGCGCCGATTGGGAACGCACCCGGAGCAAGGTGCGCCACGAAGTCGCCGCTGTCGCCGAGGAGGTGGTTGCACTGCATCGGGCGCGCGCCCGCGCCTCTGGTCACGCCTTCACGAAGGACACGCCGTGGCAGCGCGAGATGGAGGCCGCGTTCCCGTTTGAGGAGACGACTGATCAGGCCGCGGCGATCGTCGACGTCAAGGCAGACATGGAGTCTGACGCCCCGATGGATCGCCTCGTGTTCGGCGACGTCGGGTTCGGCAAGACGGAAGTGGCAGTGCGGGCGGCGTTCAAGGCGGTGCAGGATGGTCGCCAGGTTGCGGTACTGGTGCCGACGACCCTGCTCGCCCAGCAGCACCACCAGGTGTTCTCCGGTCGGTTCGCTCCGTATCCGATTCGGGTGGAGGCACTGAGTCGGTTTCTCACCGCCGCCGAACAGAAGGCGGTCGTGCGTGGTATCGCCGACGGAACCGTCGATGTCGTGATCGGAACCCACCGGTTGCTCAGCGAGGACGTCGCATTCAAGGATCTCGGCCTGCTCGTCGTCGACGAGGAGCAGCGTTTCGGAGTGGGCGACAAAGATCGGATCAAGGCCCTGCGCAAGTCGGTCGACGTGCTGACGCTCACCGCAACGCCGATCCCGCGCACCCTGGAGATGGCTCTCACCGGGATCCGCAGCGTGTCTCGCATCTCGACGGCGCCGGAGGACCGCCACCCGATCCTCACGTTCGTCGGTGCGTACGAGGACCGCACGGTGTCAGCGGCGATCCGGCGGGAGATGCTGCGCGAAGGCCAGGTCTTCTATGTGCACAACCGGATCCAGTCGATCGATCACGCCGTCGCCCGTCTCAAAGCCCTGGTTCCCGAAGCCCGTTACGCCGTCGCACACGGTCGGATGAGTGAGGGGCAACTCGAGCAGGTGATGCTCGACTTCTGGGAGGGGGCGTACGACGTCCTCGTTGCGACCACGATCATCGAGTCCGGTCTCGATCTGCCCCAGGTCAACACGCTCATCGTTGAGCGCGCCGATCTGCTCGGACTCGCCCAGCTCTACCAACTGCGGGGGAGGGTGGGGCGATCGAGTCAGCGCGCCTACGCCTACCTGTTCCATCCCGAGGAGCAGAGATTGACGGAAGAGGCGTATCGCCGCCTTGAGGCGATCGGCGAGTTCGCCGAACTCGGTTCGGCGTTTCACCTGGCGATGCGCGACCTCGAGATCCGCGGCGCCGGCAGCGTTCTGGGCAAGGTGCAATCAGGACACATCAGCGCGGTCGGCTTCGACCTCTACATCGAGTTGGTGGCCGAGGCGGTCGGCGAACTGGAGACCGGGGTGAAGCCGGAACCGCCGGCGCCCGAGGTTCGGATCGAACTTCCGGTGGAGGCGCACCTCCCCGCCGACTATGTCGCCGACCAGGATGCCCGGCTGGAGGCATACCGCCGACTGGCCGCCGCCACCACCCATGCCGCGGTTGACGATGTCGTGGTGGAGTGGACCGACCGGTTCGGCCCCCTGCCGCCTCGAGCGGCGGCGCTCATCGACGTTGCCCGCCTTCGGGTCGAGGCCCTGCGGGTGGGAATCGCCGAGGTGGTGGCGTTGCGCCGGGAGGCCAAGCTTTCGCCGGTGTCTCTGATCGCTTCCCAGGAGGTTCGTCTGCAGCGGATCGAACCGCGGGCGGTGCTGCAAACCAAGCTTGCCGCACTCTTCGTCCCGCTTCCCGCGAGCCCGGCGGCAGGGTTAGCGGAATTCATCCGTACAATGTGGCCTCCCGACCTGGAGTGATTCCCCTGCGCAAGCCCATCGCGACCCTGGCCCTGCTCGCCCTGTTGGCGTCTGCCTGCTCGTCGGGCTCGGCGGTCGTCGCCACCATCGGAACCGATACCGAGATCACCGAGACAGATCTTGGGGGCCTCTACGCCACCGAGACGCTTCCGGTCAACGACGAACTGCGCAGCGCGATCTTCGCCCTCATCGCTCGGGCCGCTCTCATCGAGGCCGCCCGCACGGATCTGAACGTCGAACTCGACCTTCCCGCGGTGGAACTGGTCTATGAGGGGCTGATCGCCCAGCGCGATGCGGCAGGCGTCGACACCGCGACCTTTATCGACATCCCGAACGCCGGTGACGGCATGTTGCGTTTCAACGCCGAGGTCGGAATTCTGCGCGACCAGGTGATCGTTGCCTTGGTGTCCGACTCCGCATACCTCGATGCGTTGTTCGCCTCGCCGGCGCCGATCACGACGGTGTGCGCCAAGCACATCCTCGTGGGGACGTCGGCACAGGCCGACTACGTCCTTGCCCAACTCGCCGGTGGTGCCGACTTCGCCGTGTTGGCGGACCAGGTGTCCGACGATGCAGGCCCCGGAGGCGACCTGGGATGTCGGCAGGCCGCCGAGTACGTCGGAGAGTTCGCCGATGCCACGCTGGTGGCGCCGCTCAACGAGGTGTTCGGACCGGTCGAGACCGAATTCGGCTTCCACATCATTCTGGTTTCCGAGAGGACGATGCCGACCCGCGAAGAGATCATTGCCGACCCGGTCACCAACCTGTCGTCTGGCGAGTTGAACGGGCTGTGGCAGGAGTGGTTCAACGCGCAACTCCAGGCCGCCGTCGTCGATCTCGAACCCGAGTACGGCACGTGGTCGCCTGTGGGCATCCTCCCGCCCGAGTGAGCACGCCGAGCCACACGATCCACATCGTCGGGCTCGGCCCGGCAGGTCTGGATCGGCTCGACAGCGAGGCTCGGGCGTTATTGCTCGACCCCTCGGTCACGGTGGTGCTGCGCACCATCGAACATCCCGCGGCTGCGGAATTGGCGGCGATGCGGACTGCCGTGGTGTGCGACGACCTCTATGAGACGGCTACGGACTTCGCCGCGGTGTATCACGGGATTGTGGAGCGGGTTCGTACGCTCGCGGATTCAGGACCGGTGGTCTATGCCGTGCCGGGCAGCCCGTTGGTGGGGGAGGAGGCGGTTCGTCTGCTCGCTGCCGACGGCGCTGTCGTTCTACCGGGCGAGTCATTCCTCGATCTGGCTCTGCTGCGCACCGGTCTCGATCCGCTCGCTCGTGGCCTCCAGGTACTCGATGCTCACGACCTCGGGTTCCCGCTC
Source organism: Actinomycetota bacterium (assembly GCA_038059105.1). GTDB lineage: Bacteria > Actinomycetota > Acidimicrobiia > Spongiisociales > UBA11373 > UBA11373. Next base: position 8,884 of record JBBTKD010000094.1, read on the forward strand.
CTCCTGCACATTCCCACCCTGATCTGCCAGGTCGACACCCCGGGCTCGCTTCTCGCCGTCCGCGATGGTCTGCAAGCCCTGCTCCCTGCGGAGACCCTCGTTACCCGCCTGGCGAATCTCGGTTCACCCGGCGAGGTCGTCGAGGAGATCGCGCTCGCCGATCTGCGTCCCGAGCACGCCGGCTTGCGCGTCACTCTCCTCGTAGATGTCGACGCTCCGGGATGGCCGGGACTGGTGCGCACCAACGCCCGGCTGCGGAAGGAGTGCCCGTGGGACCGCGAGCAGACCCACCACAGCCTGGCGCGTCACCTCCTCGAGGAGGCCTACGAGGCTGTCACCGCAATCGACGCCCTCCCGGCCGACTCTCCATTGGGTGAACCCGACGTCGCCGCCTACCTCGAACTCGAGGAGGAGTTGGGCGACCTGCTCCTCCAGGTGGTGTTCCACGCAACGCTCGCCGCCGAGACCGGTTTGTTCGGGATCGAGGAAGTAGCGGAAGCGATCCGTCGCAAACTCGTGGCGCGTCATCCCCACGTGTTCGGTGGAACCGAGGCCGAGACCGCGGATGAAGTGCTGGCCAATTGGGATCGGCTCAAGACCCGGGAGAAGGGTCGCGAATCACTGCTCGACGGTGTTCCCGCCGCGCTGCCTTCATTGGCGCGGGCGCACTCGCTGCAGCGACGCGCCGCCGGTGTCGGGTTCGACTGGCCGGACATGGCCGGTGCGGTCGCCAAGGTGCACGAGGAACTCGCCGAGACTCTTGCCGACGACGCCGATCACACCCACGAGATCGGCGATCTCCTGTTCTCGGTAGTCAACCTCGCTCGCCACCTCGAAGTCGATCCAGAACAAGCCCTCCGCCTCGCCGCCGACCGCTTCGACCACCGTTTCCGCATTGTGGAGTCCAGCGGCGACATCAGCGCGATGAGCCTGGAGGAGATGGATGAGGCGTGGGAGAGGGCGAAGGGGGAGGAGTAGCTTCCAGTCGGCGAAAGTCCTCAGTCCTCAGTCTTCAGTCATCAGCCAGAGAAGAATTCTCAGTCATGGTGATCCTTCTCGATCCTTGCTCGCAGAACCGTGATCATTGCTTTCAGCTCCGCGGTCTCCTTTCTGATCTCATCTCCCTCGTTCGCCCTTCCGAAGTCGAGGTCTCTGGAGAGCTCAAGCTGGGATAGGAGCTCTTGGAGTGACGCAGCGGCGATCCCAAGAAACCGGGCGTAGTCACCCGCCGTTGGCCGACCAGCTCCTTCTGCGATGTTCAGCGGCGCGGAAGCAGCGGCTCGGCGCATCTGTGTGACGAGCCCAAATCGTTCGTCCGACGGAAACCTGGTTGTGAACCGATAGACCCGAAGCGTGAGGAGATGAGCCCTCTTCCAGACCTCGAGCTTGTGGTAGTCCCGCATGGGACGTTTCTGTCATGAACCGGAGAGCAGGTCAATCCCTTGATTTCTGGCTGAAGACTGAGGACTGATGACTTTCCTCTCTGGCTGAAGACTGATGACTGATGACTTCTTCTTTCTGGCTGAGGACTGATGACTGAAGACTGAAGACCGACCCATGACTAGGTACAAACCCTCCCTCGTAGTACCTTCCCTCTTGCAGGAGGGCCCGTGACGACGATCAGTTCGATACGGGCCCGCGAAGTCCTCGATTCCCGGGGGAACCCGACCGTTGAGGCCGAGGTGACGCTTGCTGGCGGTCACTTTGGTCGTGCGGCAGTTCCCTCGGGGGCATCGACGGGGGCACTCGAAGCGGTCGAGCTTCGAGACGGCGGAACCCGCTTCGGCGGGAAGGGCGTGACGCGGGCCGTCCAACACGTCAACGACACCATCGCGCCGGTGTTGCTGGGACGCGACGCGTTCGACCAGGCCTCGCTCGATCTCGCCATGTGCGACCTCGACGGCACCCCCAACAAGTCCCGCCTCGGAGCGAACGCCATCCTTGCGGTGTCCCTGGCAAACGCCCGCGCCGCGGCTGGTGCTGCGGGCATGCCGCTGTATCGCTATCTCGGGGGTCCGGCGGCGTGCACCCTCCCAATTCCGATGCTGAACGTCCTCAACGGAGGCGCCCACGCCGCCAACTCGGTCGACGTGCAGGAGTTCATGCTCGTGCCGGCTGGATTCGGCACATTTCGTGATGCCCTTCGTGCGGGTGTGGAGACCTATCACGCCCTCCACAAGATCCTCACCGCAAAGGGTCTTGCGACCAACGTCGGTGATGAGGGAGGCTTCGCCCCCGATCTCGCCGAGAATCGCATGGCACTCGAACTGCTCGTGGAGGCGATCAAGGCCGCTGGTTACGAACCCGGCACCCAGATCGCCATCGCTCTCGATGTCGCCGCCACCGAGTTCCACCGCGATGGGTCCTACCAGTTCGAAGGTAAGCCGCACACCTCGGGGGAGATGATCGATTACCTCGTCGGGATCGTCGGCGACTTCCCGATCGTTTCCGTCGAAGACGGGCTGGCCGAAGACGATTGGGACGGGTGGCACCTGCTCACCGAGCGCCTGACCGACGCAGTGCAGCTGGTGGGCGACGACATCTTTGTGACCAATCGCGATCTCCTCCGTCGCGGGATAGCGGACCACGTCGCCAACTCGATCCTGATCAAGGTGAATCAGATCGGAACCCTCTCCGAGACTCTGGCGACGATGGAGATGGCTGAACGCGCCGCCATGGGTCGTGTCGTCAGCCATCGCTCCGGCGAGACCGAGGACACCTTCATCTCCCACCTCGTCGTTGCCACCAACGCCGGTCAGATCAAGACCGGTGCCCCGGCCCGCGGGGAGCGCACCTCCAAGTACAACCAGCTGCTCCGCATCGAGGAGCGTCTCGGCGACGGCGCTCGCTTTGCCGGCTGGGATCCGTACCCACAGAGGAAGCGCTAGTGGAACCCCGTCGCGGTCTCGGGTTCAAGGGGTTCCTCGTGGCCGCGGTGCTCATCATCGGTCTCGCCGCCGCCTCCGGGATCATCCCGTTTCGTCAGGTGATCGCCTACGAGAACTCCGTCGAACTCGCCCGGGACCAGCGCGACGCACTCACCGCCGAAATCGTGCGACTCGAACAACAGATTGCCGCTCTCGAGACTCCGGGCGAGGTCGAGCGCCTCGCCCGTGAGCAGTTCGGTCTCGTGATGCCGGGGGAGACAGCTCTCGTCGCGGTTGCGGTTCCTGACGACAGCTTGCCCCTGGCGGCGCCTCCGGTTCAGTTCACCGACCACAACCCTTGGTGGCGGACTCTGTGGAACTTCATGACCGGCGGGGATCTCGTCGCTGATGAGTGATCGGGACGTGATGGCCGTCCAGATCGGGCGGCCATTGCGCTCCCCGGGCGAAGTCGTTACGCGGTGCCATCTCGGACTCCCGGTCGTTTCGCGGGTTCCTCCCTTCCTCGAAGACGGCACGCCGTTTCCGACGACCTATTGGCTGTCGTGCCCGCTCGCCGTCCGGCGGATCGGGCGCATCGAGGCGACGGGAGGCGTCGCCGAGATGGAGGACCGCGCCGCGAGCGACACCGAGTTCGGGGAGCGGCTCACCGCGGCTCACGCTCGATACGGCGCAGAGCGCGACACCATGGGGGGTGCGGTCGATGGGCCGCACCCCACCGGTGGAGTGGGTGGGGCGCGCCGCGGCGTCAAGTGTCTGCATGCCCACTACGCCGACTTCGCCGCCGGTCACGACAACCCCGTCGGTGAGGAGACTGCCCGCCGGATCGAGCCGCTGAACTGCACCATGCCCTGCGTCGCCGAGACACCGACCGGGGTCAGTCTCAATCCGGCATGGCGGGAACCCGAGTGAGGGCTGCCGCAGTCGACATCGGTTCGAACACGCTGCGTCTCCTGGTGCGAGATGACGCGTCAGAACTCGAGCGGCGCACCGATGTAGTGGGGCTCGGCACCGGGGTAGATGCCTCCGGCCTTCTCAGCGATGCGGCGATGGAACGCGCTGCCGCGGTGCTCGCCGAGTACGGCGTGCGAATACGGGAGCTCCGGGTCGAGCGCGTCCGGGCGGTGGCGACCTCGGCGAGTCGCGACGCCAGCAACGTCGAAACGTTTCTCGATCGGACTGCATCGCTGCTCGGTATGCGTCCCGAGGTGATCACGGGAGCCGAGGAGGCGGCGCTGTCGTTCGCCGGGGTGGCCGGTGCGGTCGCTGGTCATGGGCCGGCTCTGGTGATCGATCCGGGTGGCGGCAGCACCGAGTTCGTGTTCGGGATCAGCAGCGTTGAGTCCTCGCGCAGCATCGACATCGGCTCGGTGCGATTGACCGAACGGATGATGCCGAACCGACCCGCCACGGGCGCCGAGGTGGTCGCCGCCAGGGAGCACGTTGCCGCAATGTTTGCGGCTGTGCCGCTGCCGCCGAAGCCGTATCGCGTGATCGGCGTTGGTGGCACCTTCACCTCGCTCGCCGCGATTCACCTCGATCTGCAGTCGTACGACCGACAGCAAGTTCACGGGACCACTCTGACGCTGGGCAATCTCGACGCCCTCGTCGATCGACTGTCGGGCTTCACCATTGCTGAGACAGCGGCAATTCCGTCACTCGACCCCAAGCGAGCCCCCGTCCTCCTCGCCGGAGCGGTGGTCGCGGCAGAGGCGGTGCGGCATGTCGGAACCACGGTAACGGTGTCGGAATTCGATTTGCTTGATGCGATTGCGGAGGGGTTGCTCAGGTAGGGAGGGATGCCTCCCGCTACCCGTGCCCGCCTCCCGCAAGAAGTCGTCGCCGGTCGCCGGTCGCCGGTTCGCGGACGAGTTGCCCTTGACGGTTAGCACGGCGACATGGATCAAGATTGTCTGGCTGGTGGCTGGTGGCTGGTGGCTTGCTCTTATACCGCCAATGTGATCTCTCCGTCCGTCGTCCCGATCGTCACTGAGTGGACTCCGGGGGCTCCATCGGTGATGACGAGGCCGGGAACATCTGCGAGCAGACTGGCGAGTGGTGCTGTCACTGGACCGATCACGACTGTGGTGATACCGGTGGGGGAGACCCGGTGCGCTGCCACCGCCGCTCCGGGGTGGTCGGCGGGCTCCACTTGCCACTGGATGAAGAAGGGGAGGCGCTCCGGTCCGAGCATTCCTTCGAGACCGACGAGGTGCCACGCCAGGGTCACCCCATCGGTTCGCGTGCGGGTCATCGCGAGCGGGGTGAGGCCGAGGTGACCGGCGATCGTCCCGATGTCCTCGGTGCGCAGGCACAGCGCTGCCGGCACCAGGTTGGTGGTTCGTTGCTGAATCACCCATCGCCCCATCGGACTTCCGGCCGCCTCGGCCTCGTCGATCACCGCCATGAGTTCGAGATAGCTGGAACCGAGCGGAACGATCCGGTTGCGGGTTCCGTGCCCGGGATGCCGCCCTCCCAAGAGCGAGGCCAACCCGTGCTCGACGAGCAGGTCACTCCCGGCGCGGTCGCAATCGGTGACCGCGACGATGACATGATCGATTGCCAGCACCCTCTCAGGCTATCCATGGCAAGATCGCTGCGTCATGACCAGCGATGAGCACCGCCGCATCGGTGTCGACCTCAACAACTCCACATGGACGACCCTGGCTGCTGGTGGACTTCCGCCCGGTGCTTCGGCCGACGACTACGACCGCCTTCTGTACGGGGCCTACGCCTCTCTCTTCCATTGGATGAACGTGACGGAAGCCACCGTCGCCAACCGCGTACGGGGAGAACATCTCGTCTCTCGTGCCGCCACTGCGACCGGTCGGTTCGTGGCGGCGCTCGACCATGGCATGCGGTGTCTGGAATTGTGCGTCGAGAATCCAGATGACGTCGAGGACTGGGACGTTGCGTTTGCCTACGAGGCCATCGCCCGCGCGCTTGCAGGGTTGGGAAAGCTGCGCGATGCCCGTCGTCAACATCGGGTTGCTGCGGACAGGGGAGCCGCCATCGTCGACGAAGAGGACCGCAAGGTGTTCCTGGAGGAGTTCGCCAGGGGACCCTGGTTCGGTCTGTAAGAGGTCGGC
>JBBTKD010000095.1:0-2163 GCA_038059105.1 Actinomycetota bacterium
CCATCGTCCCCACATTCACATGAGGCTTCACCCGATCAAACTTTTCCTTACCCATGACCCGTGATCTCCTGTGTTGGTGTCGTGATGTTCTTCGTAGCGGCGGGTGGAATCGAACCACCGACTACCCGATTATGAGCCGGGTGCTCTGCCTCTGAGCTACGCCGCCCCGGAACGGCTGCTCGCGCCGCCGCCCTGAGCCCCCTCCCGGGTTCGAACCGGGGACCCCTTCCTTACCATGGAAGTGCTCTACCACTGAGCTAAGGGGGCGCGTTCGGCGCAGCGAGGATAGTGGAACGGGAATAGGCACCAGGCGCCAGGCACCAGGCACCAGAAGTCGCGCCCGTTGACATCGCGCACTCAAGAGTCGTTGTTCTGATTGGAGCAAGCGCCCGGTGCCATCAACAGGCCACCGCTAATGCGGTTTCCCGAATCTTCTCCGGCTGGTGCCTGGAGCCTGGTGCCTCGTGCCTCTGCGAGGCTCGATCGCGCACCACACACCAAGTCCGTCCCGAGCGCTAGAACGCAAGGGGGCCGCGTTGTGGGGGGAGAAGGATTTGAACCTCCGTAGGCGTAGCCGGCAGATTTACAGTCTGCTCCCTTTGGCCGCTCGGGCATCCCCCCGAAGCGTTGCGAGGATAGTGCCGATCAAGGGTGCGCTCGCTCTGCGTATTCTGTCGGCAACCAAAACTGGGGAGGTCGTTGGTGGCTGAGCAAGATGCCGCCGTTCGGGCGGGGCACATCTCTTTCGAACAGGCTGAGGGGATAGCCGGACGCAGCGGCAAGGCGCGCGCGGCCGGTCCCCGCACCGTCGAGGTACTCGGGTACTTCGGCGCTGTGGCCCTCGCCGTAGCGACCATGGTGCTCGCGGTCGATACCGCATTCGGTGATGGCGGAGCCGAGCAGTTGCTCTTCGGCAGCTTCGACAACGCGCCTGCCGGGCTGATCGCCATGGTGGGTGCCGCGATCCTGTTGGTGTTCGGGATCCGTTTCGCCGGAAGCTCGGCGGGGGCGGTCAGGCGCTCGGGGAGCTTCACACTCCTCTCTGCGTTCGGTCTCGCCTCCGTTTCTTTTGGGTTCCTGCTGTATGACCTCGACCTCGGCGACTTCACGCCGCTGGTACGTCTGTTGCCGGTGGCCGCAGTGGCCCTGTTCATCTGGTTGCGGCGCCCCTCGGTACCGACGCAGCTTGCCCTGTTCGCCACCGCCGTCGAGGCCGTGACGGCAATCCTGGTGCTGGTTCAGGTCGAGGAACCGGTCGAACTCAGCACCATGATCCTGTCAACGGCGTTGGGCAATACACCCGATACCGGAGGCTGGATCAAACTCCTCGTGGCCACCGCCCTCGGAGTGTTCTGGATCTGGCTCGGTGCCACCGGGAGACTGCGCACCCGCAACGCCGCCTTCGTCCTCGGGGCGTTCTACGCCTGGATCAACTCGATCCAGCTGTTCGGCACCACCGACGGGTGGATCGTGCTGTCGGTGATCATCGCCGCCGGGCTCGCCTGGTCTGCGACGAATTGGCAGTCGTCGGTGCTCGGTGCGTTCGCCACGGTGTCGGTGATCGCGCTCGTGGCGCAGTTCATTTCGATCTCGATCGACTCCCCCAAGCCCATGACCTTCGTGGTGGCGTATGGCGTGCCCGGAGCGCTTGCCCTCGTGGGTGCCTGGTGGTTCAGCCGTTCGGCACCGAAGCCGATGGCTCCCGCCGCGATCGCGACGACGGCCGCGGCTGCGGTCGCAGCGACGAGCGCGTCGACCTCGATGGCGTCCACGGCCAGCAAGCCGGCACCCAAGAAGGCACCGGCGAAGAAGGCGACTCCCGCCAAGAAGGCCACGACGACCAAGAAGGCGACCGCGGCGAAGAAGGCCGCGACCACCAAGAAGGCAGCCACCGCCAAGAAGCCTGCGAAGAAGGCCGCGACCACCAAGAAGCCCGCAGCGAAGAAGAAGACTCGTTAGCGGCTGAGAATCGAGAGTTCTATTTCTCCCCCCGGAGGGGGGAGTACCCCGAAGGGGGGAGGGGGGCGCCGGTCTAACGCGTCGTTCTTTTCTCCCCCCGGAGGGGGGAGAACCCCGAAGGGGGGAGGGGGGCGCCGGTCTAACGCGTCGTTCTGTTTCTCCCCCCGGAGGGGGGAGTACCCCGAAGGGGGGAGGGGGGCGCCG
>JBBTKD010000096.1:0-2243 GCA_038059105.1 Actinomycetota bacterium
CGGGGGCGTCAGCCCCCTCCCACCCACTCCGCTCCCCCTTGCCAGTGTTCCTTCTTCCAGATCGGGGCTGTGGCTTTGAGCTCGTCGATGACGAAGCGGGCTGCGGCGAAGGCGTCGGGTCGATGACCCGCCGATACCGCGACTCCCACGGAGATCTCGCCGACACCGAGTGATCCGAGGCGATGCACCGCGGCGATGCAGACGACCGAGTGTCGGGTGCGGGCCTCAACGAGAATGCCCCGGATGCGGCCTTCGACGACTTCTCCGTAGGTCTCGTACTCGAGGGCGGTCACCGCGGTCCTCCCCGGCGAGTGGTCCCGAACCGTGCCGAGAAACAGAACGACGGCTCCGGCGGAAGGATCGGCGACGAGGGCGACGAGCTTTGCGGCGTCGATCGGTGCCTCGGATACCGCCACGTGGTCGCTGTTGGGTAGGTCGGTCGCGCCCATACAATCCCTCCATGGCCGACACTACCGGGGAGACCCCGGATCGCCTGATCGATTGGGCGACAGAGACAGAACTGTTCCCCGAGACCCGTCCCCAAGGTCCGATTATCACCGTCGCGGTCGAGCCCGCCGCCCCGAGGACTGCCTCCCGTCTCCACTTCTGGAGGATGGCCGGCGCCGTCGTCCTCTCGTCTCTCGTGGGTGCGGCGATGGCCACCACCGTGCTGCTCGTCGGCGACGGCGACGACACACCTCCCACCACCACCTTTGCGATCAACGTCACCGCCAGCGCGGATGCGTCCCCATCAAATGCTGCCGCCGTAGCTGCCCGGGTAATCCCATCGATCGTCACGGTCGAGGTGAGCCACACTGATTCGGACGACTTCGTCGCCGATGCCTCGGGTTCGGGCGTGGTTCTCGACGCTACTGGCACGATCGTCACGAATCAGCATGTCGTCGACGGCGCCATCGCGGTCCGGGTGGTCTTCTCGGATGGGCGAACGTACGAAGGCACCGTGATCGGGGAAGATGCGCTCACCGACCTCGCGGTGCTCCGCATCGACACGGTCGGACTCACCCCGATCAGCATCGGGTCGTCCCAAGCGATGTCGATCGGTGACGCTGCCATAGCCGTGGGCAGCCCACTCGGGTTGGAGGGTGGACCCTCGGTCACGGTGGGAGTCCTTTCGGCGTTCGACCGGACCCTGCGCACGAGCGACGACAGCCAGTTGTTCGGGCTGCTGCAGACCGACGCCCCGATCACGCGTGGCTCGAGCGGCGGCGCTCTCGTCGACTCCGCAGGAAGGCTGATCGGGATTACGAGCGCAATCGGCGTCAGCGATGTCGGTGCCGAAGGCCTCGGCTTCGCCATCCCCGTCGAGATGGTTCAGCGCATCACCAGCGACTTGATCGCCTCTGGAATTTCGCTGCATCCCTTCCTCGGGATCACCGGCGTGACCCACTTCACAACCCAGGCCGATGGTGCGCTTGCCCCAGACGGTGTCGACATCACCTCGGTGGTCCCCGGCACCGCCGCCGACGTGGCGGGCCTTGCAGTCGGCGATACCATCCTCACCTTCGATGACGAACCGCTCATCACCATGGACCACCTCGTCGTTCGACTGCGGTATTACCGGGTCGGCGACACCGTGCGCCTCGGCATCAGCCGCGGTGACGAACCAATGGGCCTCGACGTGGTTCTGCTCGAACGACCAGAAGACGTATGACCGACAACCTGTTCGATCGCCTCGCCGACCTCTTCCGCTCGTCAGGTCCCGTCAACTGGAGGCTCGCCCGCGAGATCGCCGAGAGCGCCGCCGGCGCGGCAACCGTCATCGAACCATGGCTCGATGAGGAGTATCGCGATCTTGCCGCAACCGCGGTGCGATACATCGACAGTGCATCACCGCTCGATCCCGTCTCGGTGCCCGGTCCTGTCCGCATCCACGACAGGCGCTCGTGGGCTTCGTCGCACACCGACGCTCTCGCCTACCTGGCCGAGCCGCTCGCAGCAAAGTTCGTGGGTTCGGGTCCTCTCCCCGAGGCTCTGCAGCCCCTCGGACCGGCCCTGATCGGCCTCCAGGTCGGGGGAATGATCGGGGCGATGAGTCATCGCGTTCTCGGAGCGTTCGACGTGGGCCTGCCTGCCGGGCGCGAGGAGCCACCGGGTTACGTCGTGACCAACGTCGAGGAGTTTGCCCGAGACAACGTCCTCGACCCCCGTCAGGTCCGGCTATGGACCGCGATGCACGAGACGACCCATGTCGCCGCGATGACACTCCCGTGGGTGCGGGAGTA
>JBBTKD010000096.1:2343-6717 GCA_038059105.1 Actinomycetota bacterium
TACCGACTCGGCTCGACATTCTGCGCCGAAGTCGCCCGCCGATGGGGAGAAGATGGCGTCGACCGACTCTGGGAAGGCCCCGATGCACTTCCCCGCGCCGGAGACCTCGAGGATCCAGTCGCTTGGGCGGCGAGGGCGCTGCTTTAGTAGGCACCAGGCACCAGGCGCCAGGCACCAGGAAATCCGAAGAGAGACCTCAGAATCGCATCGTGTCCGTTCGCGGCGTGGTGGCTAATCCGCTCGCTGACAATTCCAGCGCGAGACGCGCATCGGTTCTGGCTGATGCCTGGTGCCTGGTGCCTGATGCCTGATGCCTGATGCCTGATGCCTGGTGCCTGATTACGCCGCTCTTGCGGCGTTCGTCGCTGCCGGCAATTCGAGCGTGAACCGGGTCTCGGTGCCGACCCGGTCATGGCGCAGGTCTCCGCCCATCCGGCGCGCCAGTTGCCGGGAGACTGCGAGACCCAGACCGATTGCGCCGGGTTGGCTCCCGCCTACACCGGTTGTGAAGAACGGTTCGAACATCTGTGCTTGGACCTCGGGCGAGATGGCGTCGCCACGGTCGGCGACCACGATGCGAACAGAGTTGGAGTCGGTGTCGGTATGCACGGACACCGGAGGCCGCCCATAGCGATAGGCGTTGCCGATGAGGTTACGGAGGATCTGACGCACCCTTGCGGCGTCACCGACTGCGACAACGCGCATCGGAAGCGTCAGCAATACGTTGGGATTCCCGATGGTCCGCACGGCTGATCGCACCGCCTCGACGATGTCGACCTCATCGGTGCAGACGACGAGTTCCCGATTGTCGAGCCGGGCCGCGGTCAGCAGGTCGTCAACGATCGCGGCCACATCGTGTGCCTGTTCTGCCGTGACCTTCAAGACCTCTTCGGAGTCTTCGATCGGCCCGGCGGCGAGAAGATCGAGATAGCCCACCACCGCGGTGAGCGGGGTACGCAACTCGTGGCTGACGGCGGCGATGAGGTCTGACTTCGATTTGATGAGAGCCTGCAGGCGCTCGAGGTACTCCACCTGATCGGTGATGTCCTGGAGCTCCCCCTCGTAACACACGATCGAGCCCGTCTCATCGCAAACGGCCCGGGTGCGATCCCGTACCCAGATCATCCGTCCGTCGGCGCGCCGGAAGCGAAGATCGGTGATGAGCGCAGTGCCATCAACAGGCATTCGCTCGCGAAGACGCGCGAGATCTTCGGGATCGACGAGGTAGGGATGCACGGGACGCCCGACCACCGACTCGCGAGGGGCCCCCAACAGATCAGCGAGCGCCTGATTGGCGTCGAGCACTGATCCGTCGAGGCCGGTTCGGTAGAGCCCCACCGGCACCCTGTCGAACAAGTCCTGATAGCGAAGGTCGCGACTCACCACTGCGGCACCGCGTTCCGCCAGGCGGCCGCGTAGGCTCGAAAGCAACGCGACGGTGATCACCGCAGCCGCGACCCCCGGAAGCAGCGAAACGATGGCTTCCCACGCCTGCGCTGCGAGCCACACCGACCCCGCCTCGATGGCGATCAACGCAGACGTCAGCACGATCGTCCGGCGTCGCGACTCGAACACTGCGATGGCAGTGACTCCGCTGAGCAGGATTGCAGTCGCCATTCCCTGCGCCATATCCGCGGGAGCGAAGGAGCCCACAGGGATCGAGGCCACGGCGCCGCTGAACACCACCCAAGTCGGGGTCACCTGGCGGAACCGGGAGCGCACGACCACCGAAAGCATGATGAATCCGCAAAGGGACGCGTGAGCGGAAGCGCGTGCGCCGAGGCCAGCAGCCCAGGTACCCAGAGAAGCAACGCCGACCACCGCCACTCCGATGAGGGCGTGGCGTACCCACCGCGAGCCCAACTCGGCGCGCAGCGTTGCGTCGAATCTCGCCACAGACGGGTTCATACAGGCTCATCGGCCACTACCCGCTACCGCTTGATGGGCTATGACTCGTCGCGCGTGGCGGCGGAGCCCTTCCCGGGGAAGGCTCCGGTGACCACAAAAGCGACGTGCTCGGCGATATTCACCGCGTGATCGCCGATTCGCTCCATGTAGCGGCCGATTCGAGAGAGCTCCATCGCCAGATCGAACCCGATGTCCTCGCTGTTCTTAGCCACGAGGCCATACAACTCACCCACGACGGAGTCGACCTCGTCGTCGGCGCGATCGATCACCGCTGCCGCATCGGGATCGAGCGACCGCAGCGCCTCGAGCCCGTCGGCGAACAAGTCAGCCGAACCCCGGGCGAGACGGGCGACCAGGGAGTGAATCTGTGGCGGCAGCGTGTAGCCGTCGCGGCGGAGCAACCCCTTGGCGCCATTGACGGCGAGGTCTCCCGAGCGCTCGATCTCGTAGAGGATTCGTGTGGCGGCCACCAGGAATCGGAGGTCGCCCGCCACCGGTTGTTGCCGCGCCATGATCTCGAACACCCGGTACTCGAGTCCGGCGTATCGGGTGTCGATCTCCTCGTCGGCGGCGATCACGGCGCGGGCAAGATCGAGCCGGTTCTCGAGGAGCGCCTCCCCCATCCGGCGCGTGTTCTCCAGCACGAGGCCGCCCAATTCGAGCATCCCCATCTTGACCTCGTCGAGACTCGCCTCGAACTGGTGACGGGCATCGGTGTGATCGGTGGTCATTGCGCTCGCCTCTCTCAGCCGAAGCGGCCGGTGATGTAGTCCTCCGTCGCCTTCTGCGACGGCTTGGTGAAGATTCTGCCGGTCGCGTCGAACTCCACGAGGCGACCGGTACGGGCGCCTGTCTCCTTGACATCGACCGTGAAGAATGCCGTTCGGTCGCTCACCCGGGCGGCCTGTTGCATGTTATGGGTGACGATGATGATCGTGTAATCCTTCTTCAATTGAACCATCAACTCCTCGATGCGAAGGGTCGCAATCGGATCGAGCGCAGAACACGGTTCATCCATAAGCACGACATCGGGGTTGGTGGCGATCGCTCTGGCAATGCAGAGGCGTTGCTGCTGACCACCGGAGAGTGCATAGGCTGACTCCCGAAGCTTGTCCTTCACCTCGTCCCACAGTGCGGCGCGGTGCAGGGACTCTTCGACGAGGTCGTCCATGTTCCCTTTGAAACCCGCGATGCGCGGTCCGAATGAGATGTTGTCGTAGATCGACTTGGGAAACGGGTTCGGTTTCTGAAAGACCATCCCCATGCGCCGCCGCACTTCGACCGGGTCGATGCGCGGCCCGTAGAGGTCGACGCCGTGATACAGGATCGACCCGTAGACCTTGGCAGAGTCGATGAGGTCGTTCATCCGGTTGAAGCAGCGCAAGACGGTGGTCTTCCCGCACCCGGATGGGCCGATGAAAGCAGTGATTTCGTTGCGACCGATGTCGAGAGTGATGTCGTCGACCGCCCGAAAAGTGCCGTATTCGACAGCGAGACTTCTCACCGCGAACAGGGTGTCGCCCGTGGACTCCGCTCGCTCAGGAGGAGCGCCGATGGTGACCCTCCTCTGAATGGCCGACCCCGGCTCTGAAGCAGCCATCGACTCCTCGGACCTGCTGGCTGTCACGAAGGAACGCCTTTCTCGAAACGCTGACGAAGGAAGATCGCCGTTCCGTTGATGAGCAAGAGCACGATCATCATGATCACGATGAGAGCCGCGGTGAGTGCACGGAATTCCTCCTGCGGGAGCCGCGACCATGAGAAGACGAGAACCGGCATCGCGCTGAATCTGCCCTGCAGCGTCTCGACGAAGCTGGCGTTTCCGGAACTGAAGAAGGTCGTGATTCCGCCCACGAGGAGCAGCGGGGCTGCCTCGCCGAATGCTCTTCCCAGTGAAAGGATCGTTCCCGTGAAGATCCCGGGTGCGGCTACGGGAAGGATGTGGTGCCGGATTGCTTGCCAGGGTGTGGCTCCGACGCCGACGGCCGCCTCTCGGATCGAAGTCGGCACGGCGCGCAACGCCTCAGCGGTCGTAATGATCACGATGGGCAGGACGAGGACACCGAGCGTGAGACCGCCCGCGATCACACTGCGACCTTCGACGTCGGGACCTGTGATGCTTCCCAGCAGCTTTACGAAGATGGCCAGCCCGAGGAGTCCATACACGATCGACGGCACACCAGCCAGGTTGCGGATGTTGGCATTGACAATTCGGGTGAAGCGGGTGTCCGGGGCGTACTCCTCGAGGTAAATGGCGGCGCTGATCCCGGTTGGCAGAGCGAGGATCGCTGTGAAGATCATGAGCACCACCGAGCCGTAGAACGCCTGCCAGATTCCCGCCACCTCGGGGTCCGCCGACATCTGTGCCCCGACGAAATCTCCGATGCTTCGGGAGCGCCACACGGGGAGGCTCCCGCTGATCACCGTGAACAGCAAGGTGGCAAGGATCGCAATCGCCACCAGGAG
>JBBTKD010000097.1:0-2182 GCA_038059105.1 Actinomycetota bacterium
GGCCTCGAGGACGCCGCCGGCCAGGAGATCGGCCAGATCCAGGCGGAGAACTGGCGGGCGTGGAACTTTGCGATCGTCGACGCCGCCGGTACCGAGGTGGCGCGCATCACCAAGACGTGGGAGGGCTTCGCCAAGACGATCTTCACCACCGCCGACGTGTACCTGCTCGACATCTCCCCGAAGGCGACGGGCACGCTGCGGTTGCTCGCCTACGCCGCAGCCGTCGGGGTCGACACGGCGCTAAAGCAGGACGCCCGAGGGTTGAACTAGCCGGGGACGGCTTTGCCGTCCCCGATGGTCCATCGTCGATCGTCGAGAGAGTTGTTGCTCATCGCGTCAGACCTGACGCCCCCCTCCCCCCTCCGGGGTACTCCCCCCTTCGGGGGGAGAAACGGATACCACTTGGTCAAGTACTGCTGCAAGGAGGTCCGTCACTTTTCCGTGTCCCGGGACCACTGCGTCGGGCCAGATTTCGGCCAGAGGTTCCAGTACGAAGCGGCGTTGCGTCACTCTTGGGTGGGGCACCTTGAGACCTGGGGCGTCGATCTCGGCGTCGCCATACAGCAGGAGGTCGAGGTCGAGGGTTCTTGGTCCCCAACGTTCGCGGCGTTCTCTCCCGGCGTCGGCTTCGATCTCGAGGAACGCTTCGAGGAGCGGACGCGGTCCGCGTACCGAGTCGAGCAGTGCCACCGCGTTCAGATACTCGTCCTGGGGGACGTCTCCGATTGGGGCGGTCTCCCACACCGACGACACCGCGGTCACCTCGCCGAGCAGTGCGAGACGGGTGATGGCGAAGCGGAGGTGTTCCCGGCGATCGCCGAGGTTCGACCCGAGGCCTACCGCGATGCGCGAGTCAGGCTCCCTCGGGGATCGGGATGATCGCCCGGGCCTCGGGGCCGAGGGGGCGCTTCAGGATTTCCTGGATGAGCGCCGTGGCCATGATCGGTTCTTCGATCCTCCCCGAATGAACCAGGTATCCGGCGAGCACACCGGCGAGGGTATCGTCGATGATGTCGCGGTGCACCAGCAGCACCCGATCGTGCTTTGACAGCATCTTGGTCATCGCCTTGAGCACCCGGGTGACGCCGTCGACGGTGAGTTCCGGAAGCGGCTCATTGGCGGCGAGCAGGTCGGCCTTCTCGTAGGCGGCGAGGTTCTGGTTGCCCTCGAGCAGTGACAGCACGGCGTTGACGCCGTTGTCGCACAACC
The DNA here is from genome assembly GCA_038059105.1 of Actinomycetota bacterium. Taxonomy (GTDB): domain Bacteria; phylum Actinomycetota; class Acidimicrobiia; order Spongiisociales; family UBA11373; genus UBA11373. The sequence goes on from JBBTKD010000097.1 coordinate 1,210, forward strand.
AGGCGATCTCCTCTTCGCGCCGCACCCGGCGGTGCTGGAAGCCGTAGCCGCCGATGCGCTCGGATACGGCAAGGCGCCGGGCGATCACCCAGGTGAAACCACGGGGTTCGAGCCCAACAGCGTTCATGGCGTGCCCCTGACGATAGCCTCGACCACTCGCGCTGAGCGCAGTGCCTCGACCACTCTGTGTACACGGATGGCGGTGGCTCCCCCGGCGATGGCGAGGGCATGGGCGGCAGCGGTCGCGGTGTCTCGCTCCTCGGGCGGGATCGGCCCCAGAATCCTTTCCAGGAAAGACTTGCGGGAGGCGCCGACCAGCACCGGGTGACCGGTGGCGGCAAGGGTGGCCACCCCTCCGCTGAGCAGGTCGAGGTTATGACGGAGGTTCTTGCCGAATCCGATCCCGGGATCGAGGCAGATCCGCTCCCCCGGCACCCCGGCGGCCATGGCAATCTCCACCCTCCCCAGCAGAAAGTCCCGCACCTCCACGACCACGTCCTCGTAGTGGGGGTCGGTCTGCATCGTGCGCGGGGTGCCCTGCATGTGCATCAGCACCAGCCCGCATCCGGTATCGGCGGCGACCGCTGCCATGGCCGGATCGGACAATGCGGTGACGTCGTTGATCACCACCGCTCCGGCGGCGACGGCAGCCGCGGCGACAACGGCCTTCGAGGTGTCGATCGAGACCAGTGCTCCAGATCCGGCGAGTGCTGCGACGACCGGCAGTACCCGGGTCATCTCGTCATCGGCATCCACCGCTGAGGCGCCGGGACGGGTGCTCTCCCCACCGACGTCGATCAGGTCGGCACCGTCAGCCCACATCTGCAAGCCGTGGGCCACCGCGGCATCGTGATCGAGAAAGTGCCCGCCATCGGAGAAGGAGTCGGGGGTGACATTGAGGATCCCCATGATCAGCGTGTGATCGGCGTTGCTGAGGCTGGTGCCCCGCACCGACCAGGTCACCGGCACGAAC
>JBBTKD010000097.1:2282-4420 GCA_038059105.1 Actinomycetota bacterium
GGCATCGAGTGTCTCGTGCTCGATGAGTGCTGCCGCCAACCGGTGCAAGGCATCCTCGTGCGTGTTGAGGATCGCCCGCGCCTCTTCGTGCGCCTGCGTGATCAACGCCCGGATCTCCTCGTCGATCAGCGTGGCGACGTCGTTGGAATAGTCGGTGTGGCGGGCGTAGTCGCGCCCGAGGAAGACCTCAGCGTCAGGCGTCCCATACTTCATCGGTCCGACCTTGTCGCTCATCCCGTACTCCATGACCATCTTGCGGGCGAGCGCAGTCGCCTTGTCGATGTCGTCCGAAGCGCCGGTGGTCGGATCGATAAAGATCTTCTCCTCGGCGGCGCGGCCACCGAGCATCATCGCCAGCTTGTCGACGAGTTCGCTGCGGCGCATGTAGTTGCGGTCCTCGTGCGGCACGGACATCGTGTATCCGCCGGAGCGGCCGCGCGGGATGATCGTCACCTTGTGGATCGGATCGGCATTGGGCAGGGCGTGCCCGACGACAACATGCCCACCCTCGTGATAGGCGGTGACCTTCTTGTCCATCTCGGTCATCACCCGGCTGCGACGCTCGGGTCCGGCGATGACGCGATCGACCGCCTCGTCGAGTTCTTCCATGCTGATGACGTCCTTGTCGTGCCGGGCGGCCAGCAGCGCGGCCTCGTTGATCGTGTTCGCCAGGTCGGCACCGGTGAACCCGGGGGTGGAACGCGCCAGCGATTCGAGGTCGACGCCCTTCGCCAGCGGCTTGCCCTTGGCGTGCACTTCGAGAATCGCCCGACGCCCCTTGATGTCCGGGCGATCGACCACGATCTGGCGGTCGAACCGTCCCGGGCGAAGCAGGGCGGGGTCAAGGATGTCGGGCCGGTTGGTGGCGGCGATCAGGATCACCCCGGTCTTGACATCGAAGCCGTCCATCTCGACGAGCAACTGGTTGAGGGTCTGCTCACGCTCGTCATGGCCGCCACCGAGACCAGCACCGCGGTGGCGACCGACGGCATCGATCTCGTCGACGAAGATGATCGCCGGGGCCTGCGCCTTGGCCTGCTCGAACAGGTCGCGCACCCGGCTGGCGCCGACGCCGACGAACATCTCGACGAAGTCAGAACCTGAGATCGAGAAGAACGGCACCCCGGCCTCACCGGCAACGGCGCGGGCCAAGAGGGTCTTGCCCGTCCCCGGTGGTCCGTAGAGCAGGACGCCCTTGGGGATCTTCGCTCCCATGGCGCGGAACTTCTGCGGCTTGGCGAGAAAGTCCTTGATCTCCTTGAGCTCCTCGACCGCTTCTTCGGCGCCAGCCACGTCCTTGAACGTGACCTTGGGCATGTCGCGGCTCACCTGTTTCGCCTTGGCCTTACCGAAGGCCATCACCCGGTTGCCGCCCCCCTGCATCTGCATCAGGATGAAGATGAAGACGCCAAAGATCAGGATGTAGGGCACGAACGAGAGGAAGACCTCGAACAGCCCGGGGTTCTCCGATTTGATCTCGACACTCACGCCGCTGTCGAGGAGCATCGTGGTGAGGTCACCCTCGTAGCCGTCGGGGAATGAGGTGCGGAACCTGGTCCCGCCAGCCGCCTCGGTGAGGACACCCTCGACGACGTTGGACTTCTGCTTGATCGTGACGGTCGCGACGTCACCAGCAGCGAGATGGTTGGAGAACTCGTCGAGGCTGTATTCATCCGGCGCCGTCGCCGAACTGACAAAGGCGTTGACGAGCGTGATCGCCACGGTGATGACGAGCAGGTAGACCAGAACGGTCTTGACCGTGCGATTCACAGAAACGTACCTCCGGGAAGCACTAACGCGGATTGAGACGGCATGGTATCGGGGCTGTAAAGGTATCGGGGGAAGGGGTAAGAAAGTAAAGGGGCGAGGGGCGAGGGCGGTGCTGGTTACGCGGCTCTTGAAGAAGGGACGAAGTGCGAGGGGCTAGGGCGGTGCTGGTTACGCGGCTCTTGTTGACCGTTCGTGGGGAAAGGCAATCTTGCCCCTTGCCTATTCCTCTCCCTTTCGGAGAGGTGGCACCGCCGTCCTCAGCGGCGACGGACAGAGTCTCCACCTCCAACGCGATCAGCGTTCTGGACACACGAAACGCGCCCGTCATGAACAAACGCACTCTGATCGCCTCGGACGCGGAGACCCTC
>JBBTKD010000098.1:0-3705 GCA_038059105.1 Actinomycetota bacterium
TCGTCGAGCACCATGAACGACGGGTTGAGCGCCAGGGCACGGGCGACTCCGATGCGCTGCCGTTGCCCGCCCGAGAACTCGTGTGGGTAGCGGTTGGTGTGCTCCGGGTTGAGACCAACGACCTTGAGCAACTCCTTCACCCGTGATATGCGCTCCTCGCGATTCCCGATCTCGTGAACGACGAGCGGCTCGGCGATGATCGAAGCCACGGTCATCCTGGGATTCAGCGAGGAATACGGGTCCTGAAACACGATCTGCATGTCGCGACGGAGGCGACGCAGTTCATCGTGATTGGCGCTCGCAATGTCGATGACCTCTGAGGTCCGACCTTGCTCCCCCGTGGTCTCGGCGCGGTATAGCACCTCGCCCGAGGTGGGTTCGAGGAGGCGCAGCACGCAGCGGGCGGTCGTCGACTTGCCGCACCCCGACTCGCCAACCAGACCAAGGGTCTCGCCCTTCTTCACCGTGAACGAGACTCCGGACACCGCCTGCACCGCACCTACATGCTTGCGGAAGAAGATGCCCTTGGTGATCGGAAAGTGTTTCACCAGGTCGTTCACCTTGAGCAGAGTGTCCGCTGGAAGGGTCGGGGCGGCGGTGTGCTTGTCCTTGCGGCTCTTGACGTCGGTCATCCCACTTTCTCCTCGTGGCTGCGGCGGACCAATCCGAGATCCGGCGCAAAGTGGCAGGCGGCCCAATGGCCCTGGGAGATCTCACGCGGCAGCGGGGTGTCGGTGCGGCAGATCTCCTTGGCGTAGTCACAGCGGGCCCGGAAGCGACAACCCGCACCCGGATTGATCAATGACGGCGGCGCTCCGCGGATCGACATCAGCCGTTCCTCGCGCACTTCGTCGAGGCGGGTCATCGATCCGAGCAAGCCAGCGGTATACGGGTGGTAGGTGGAGTCGAAAATGTTGGCGGTTGGAGCACGCTCGGCGAGGCGACCGCCGTACATCACCTGAATGGTGTCACAGAAGCCGGCCACGACTCCGAGGTCATGGGTGATGAGCATCACGGCGGTCTTGCGCTGATCCGCCAGGTTCAGCATCAAGTCGAGGATCTGCGCCTGTGTGGTCACGTCGAGTGCGGTCGTCGGCTCGTCGGCGATGAGCAGCTTCGGGTTGCACGAGAGCCCCATGGCGATCATGACCCGCTGCCTCATCCCACCGGAGAGCTGGTGGGGGTAGTCCCTCATGCGCTCGCGGGCATTGGGGAGGCGGACGGCGTCGAGAGCTTCGACCGCAATCTCGAAGCCCTCCTTCTGATTTACCTTCTGGTGAAGCATGATCGTCTCGAGCAACTGGTTGCCGATCGTGTAGACCGGGTTCAGGGCGGTCATGGGGTCCTGGAAGATCATCGCGATCTCGGCACCGCGCACGTCGCGCATGTCCTCCTCGGAGAGTTCGAGCAGGTTGCGCCCCTGGAAGAGCACCTCGCCGGTGACGATCTCGCCCGCCGGCGGCTCAATGAGGCGCATGATCGAAAGGGCAGTGACGGACTTGCCCGAGCCCGACTCCCCCACCACGCCGAAACGCTCGCTCTCGTGAATGGTGAAAGAGATGCCGTCGACGGCCCGGACGATTCCTTCTTCCGTCGAAAAGTACGTGCGCAGGTTTCGGACCTGGAGGAGAGGTTCAGCCACGTTCTTGAGCCTACTTGCGATCAATGCTCTGGGTGGGGTCGAGAGCATCGCGCAAGCCGTCACCGAGGAAGTTCACGGCCAGGACGGTGCTGATCAACGCGATCGACGGGAACATCACCAGCCACCATGCCCCCGCTCCGCCGACCGCCTCGCGGCCGCCGGTCGAGGCCATCTCACCCCACGCCGGGGTGGGCGGGCGTACCCCGAATCCCAGAAAGGACAGGGCGGCCTCGAGAATGATCGCGGTTCCGATGGTGAGGGTGGTGGTGACGATGATTGGACTCATCGCGTTCGGCAGGATATGGCGGAAGATGATGCGTCGGTCGCGCGCCCCGGCGGCGCGCGCCGCCTCCACGAACTCCTTTTCACGCAGCGAGAGGAACTCGGCCCGCACGATCCGGGCGAGTGACCCCCAGATGAGCGTGCCGAGCAGGATGGAAAGGGTAAGCCACTCCTTTCCACGGAAGTTCTCCCGGAGGAATGCCGCGGTCACAATCGCAATCGGGAGGAGGGGCAGGCTGAGGATGATGTCGGTGAACCGCATGAGGGCGGTGTCGATCCACCGCCCGTAGTAGCCCGCCACGGCTCCAACGATCGTCCCGAACGCCGCCACCATCAGGCCGGTGAGGAAGCCAACCGCGAGACTGGTACGGCCCCCATAGATGACCCGCGCAAGCACGTCGCGACCGAGGCGATCGGTCCCGAACGGAAACCCGCTGCGAGGGCTGAGCAAGTTGTTGGCCCGTCCGGTGGCGTCCGAGTATTGCTGAATCGGATCTCGCAGCGGCAAGAGGTCCGCAAAGACCGCGGCGCCGATGATCACTGCCAATCCCAGCGCCGACCACATCGCCAGCCGGTGATGGGTGAACCGTGTCCAGAAGAGCCGCCACTGGGTGACGGGTTCGACTGACATGCCCTCGGCAGCATCGAGGGCGGTGTAGTCGGTGGGGACTACACCCTTGCGCTCGTCACTCATACCGCACCCGCGGGTCCAACCACCCGTATGCCAGGTCGGCGAGCAAGTTCATGACGACCACCATAAAGCTGATCACGACCACCAGGGCCATGATGATCGGCCAGTCGTTGAAGTTGATCGCCTCGATGTAGAGGCGGCCCATCCCCGGCCACCCGAAGATCGACTCGGTGATCACCGCTCCCCCGAGGAGTCCGGCGATGTCCAATGAGACGAGGGTGACGATCGGGATCAGCGCGTTGCGCAGTCCGTGCTTGAGAATGACGGTGCGGCGCGGCAGACCCTTCGCCTTGGCGGTGCGCATGTAGTCGCTGTGGAGCACCTCGAGCATGGTTGCCCGCTGGAACCGCGAGTACGCCGCGATGGAGATCAGGGCAATCGACATCGCTGGCAGCACCAGGTGCTGTGCCGAGTCTCCCAACTTCGCCCAGAACGAGAGGTCGCTGTAGTTGACGCTGTTCATTCCGGACGTGTAGAAGAACTTCACCCCGGTCCAGCGCTCCAGGTAGAGCGCTAAGAGGATCTGTAACCCAATTCCCACGACGAAGATCGGCGTCGAGAAGGTGATAAATGAGGCGGTCGTTGCGGTTTGGTCGAGGAATGAGTACTGCTTGATCGCCTGGTAGATCCCTAACGGGATGCCGATGATGAGCGCGAGCAGCAGCGCGGTGACCATCAAGCGAAGCGTGCCGAGGACCTTCTCGAAGACGCGTTCCTGGACGAGGCCGGACCCGGTGAACGACTGACCCCAGGCATCCGGGTAGTTCCACACCTGGACGAAGTTCTTGGCCCAGGTGAGGTACTGCTCGGTGGGGGGACGGTCGAGCCCAAAGTACTCCGACATCTCCCGGATCGTCTCCGGCTGGATCCGGGGGTTGCCGCGAAGGCGGTCCAACGCATCAGCCCCGGTGTTCTGTACCAGCCAGAACGTGATGATGGAGACCGCGAGCACGGTGACCAATCCGTACACCACTCTGCGGACCACGTACTGCGCCATGATTCGACTCCCGGCCGATCGTCGCGTCTCTATCGAACGAAAACCGCCTCTGCGGCGGCGAGGCTAGCAGTCGGCAGGTCCCGCAGCCTCATC
>JBBTKD010000099.1:0-3316 GCA_038059105.1 Actinomycetota bacterium
TACCCTGCCAACCCAACCCGCTTACGAACGCGTTGCTGATACCCCTCGGCCTTGGTGCGGGCGTCGAGTGCACCTCGCTGCATGAGACGGTCAACGTCGGCGTCGTCGAGCGCCTGATGATTGGCGCGAATCGGAGCAAGACCGGCGATCACTGCTTCGGCGACCGCTTCCTTGAACTTCCCGTAGCCCCCGGATGCGAACTCGGCCTCGATTGCAGGAATCGGCGTGCCGCTGAAGAGTGACATCATCTCGAGGAGGTTCGAGATCCCCGGCTTCTCCTCCCAGTCGTAGCGCACCTCGCTGCCCGAGTCCGTGACGGCACGCTTCACCTTCGCCCGAATCGTGTCGGGGGGATCGAGCACGAGAATCCGGCTGCTCTCATCGGGATCGGACTTCGACATCTTCGCTGTCGCATCCTGCAGCGACATGACCCGGGCCCCGCGCTCGGGGATGATGGGCTCGGGAAGGGGGAACTCCTCGCCGAATCGGGCGTTGAATCGGAGCACCAGGTCTCGGGTGAGTTCGAGGTGCTGCTTCTGATCGTCGCCCACCGGGACCGCATTCGCCCGATACAGCAGGATGTCGGCTGCCATCAGGACGGGATAGGCGAAGAGCCCCAGGTTGGCACCAGCTGTCTCCGACTTGTCCTTGAACTGTGTCATCCGGCTGAGTTGACCCATTCCCGTAAACGTCCCGAGAATCCACGCCAGTTCGGTGTGTTGCGGCACCTGGCTTTGGTAGTAGAAGAGTGACCGCGCCGGATCGACGCCACAGGCGATGAGGACCTTGGCCGCCTCCCGCCGCTCCTTGGCGAAAGCGGCGACGTCGTAATCCACCGTGATGGCGTGGAGGTCGACGATGCAATACACGCAGTCGTACTCGTCCTGGAGCCGAACCCAGTTGCGCAGTGCACCGAGGTAGTTACCGACGTGGATGTTCCCAGTCGGCTGCAGGCCCGAGAAAACCCGCTTGCGTTCCACCATGCGGCTCCGAGTGTCGATGCGAGGGCGTGAGAGTAGCGACGACGAGGTTCCACTCGGGCATGGCACCATGGGGGTGTGATCCGGGAACCCCGCAGCGAAGTCGCAGCCAACGATCTCGTTGCGGTGGCCTCCGCCCACCTCACAACGGAGGTTGCGGTACGGCTCCCCTTCGAGGTCCTGGTCGCGTTCAAGAACGCCCTCAAGAGGTTCTTCTCCGCCCAGCCATGGAATGAAGAGGACGCCAAGGCGCTTTCGCGGCTGGTCACACCCCACCTCGATCAGGGATGGTGGGAGCACGACCTGGGACGCGGACTAACACTTACCCACGGAGTCCGCGATGGTCGCTACGTGCTTGCAGTGACCGGGGGTTCCGACTCGACGGCTTCCCTCTTCGACCGGGTCTTCGCCGGACCGGTGATTCCGGAGCCGACCCCGCACCCGCGCAAGGTGAAGTTCAACGTCGGGGGTGAACCCGCCCCGGGCGTGTGGCATCGCCGCGGCGAGGACATCGAGGATTCCCGGGTGAATACGCTGATGGAGGATCTCGACGTCACCGATGTCATGGTTGCCGGCGACTTCGTCACCGTGGGCCTGATGGCTTCGGCTTCGTGGGAAGACCGCCTCGATGCGGTCCTGACGCGGGTCACCGAGCTCTTCTGGACCGGTGGCCAATCGCACACGCCGGTGCGCACTCGTGAGGAACTCCTCGACGAGGCCGGTCATCTGACCGTCGTGGTGCCTCGCCCCGAAGATCTCCACCTGATGAACCCCGATCGACCCGAATACCGCAACACGCTCATCGCCGCGCTCGATGCCGACGATGCACGGCGGCGCCGCGCCGCAGTCGTGACCCTTGCTCTCTCGAGCGACAGTGCGGTGACCCGGGCCGCCCTCATCACCGGCTACCGCGACAACTCCCGCATCGTGCGTCGTGCCGCCATCGACGCTGCGGCCGATCTCGCGGATGACGCCTATCGACCGCTGTTCGAAGAGGCGCTGTTCGACAGTGACTCGTGGATTCGGTGGCGCGCAGTGCGTGCCATTGCCGAGATCGGAGTCACTCCGAGCCGAGACGTGCTTGCTCTCGCCGCAGCCGACGAGGACTTCCGGGTTCGCTTCGAAGCGGCAGCAGCCTTCCGGAGCGAGTCATGAACGTTCCCATTGGGACGATCACCAACATCGCCACGGTGCTCGCCGGAACGGTGATCGGTGCCCTTGCCGGGAAGAGGTTTCCGGAACATGTCCGCGGCACGGTTCTTGCCACCCTTGGCCTGGCAACTGCCGCCATCGGTTTTCGTGAGATCCTCCCCACCGACGAGTTCCCGCTCGTGCTCGGAGCAGTGCTGCTCGGTGCGGTGCTCGGAGAGTTGATGCGCATCGAGGCCGGTCTGCACCGGTTGGGCGATGCGTTGCAGCGGCGCTTTGTGGGATCCGTTGACGAGGGAGCCCCGAGCGAGAGCCGGTTCGCCGAGGGTTTCGGCGTCGCATCGCTCGTCTTCTGCGTCGGTCCCCTCACCATCGTTGGTTCGATCCAGGACGGTCTCGGCGATGCCGAGTTGCTCCTCGTGAAATCAGCCCTCGACGGATTCGCCTCGATTGCCTTCGCCGCCGTGTATGGGTGGGGGGTGGCCCTATCTGCATTGACCGTCGCGGTGATCCAGGGCGGAATCGCTCTCGGCGCCAGCACCCTGGACGGAGTCCTCACCGACCCGATGCTCGATGCGCTCGGGGCGGCAGGCGGCATCCTGCTCCTAGGGATCTCGCTGCGCCTGCTCGATCTCAAGCAGGTTCGCGTGGCCAACATGCTTCCGGCCGTGGTGCTCGCACCGCTCTTCGTCAGGTGGTGGGGATGACGCGGAAGGTGGTGTTCTTGTGCGTCCACAACGCCGGCCGCTCGCAGATGGCAGCCGCCTTTGCGCGAGATCTCGGCGGTGGCGCGGTGCAGGTGTTCTCCGGGGGTTCCGACCCTGCGGCGAAGGTGAATCCGATCGCCGTCGAGGCGATGCGCGAGGTCGGCATCGACATCTCGGCCGCCACGCCGAAGAAGTGGGATCTCGACGATATCCGCACAGCCGATGTCGTCGTCACGATGGGCTGCGGAGACGAGTGCCCCCTCGTTCCCGGAGTTCGCTACGAAGACTGGGAACTCGACGACCCGTCCGGGCAGCCGATCGAGAAGGTGCGCATGATCCGGGATGAGATCCACAGGAGGGTCGCGGATCTCCTCAGACGCGTCGGAGACGGGATCAATCCATGAGCACATTGGACAAGAAGTTCACCGCAAAGATGCGGAAGAGCAACAAGAAGGGTGGCTGGACCTACGTGGTGATGCC
>JBBTKD010000100.1:0-6253 GCA_038059105.1 Actinomycetota bacterium
CCTAGAAACCCTTGCCGGGAGTTGGTGCGATCACCTCATCGCAATGTGGCGGCGTCGCTCCGTATGCGGTGACTGAGTTGGTGTCGACCATGCGAACCACCCAGGTCCACTCCTCTGCTGTCGCCACCGGGAATGCTTCGAGGCGGTCCGAGCATCCGTCGACGATCGACCACCGGTTACCCGGCGGCTCGATGAACACGGTGTATGCCCCCGGCTCCACGAAGAAGGTCGCGCGGCCAAACACGTCAGTGAGGGCGAATCGGGCGGTGCCCTCTCCGGTAAATGAGATAAACGCACCTTCCACCGGCACGACACTGAGGGTGCCGTCGGGCTGAGCCACGCTCCCCTGAACGTCGATGAAGATCGCCTCGACCACCGGTGTGGTGGTCGAGATGGCTGCGGCCGTCGAGGTCGTGGTGGCGGTGGCTGCGGATACCGGAGCGTCGGGTGCGGCGACGACGGCTGCGATCAGAGCAATTGCCGGGGCAGCGACCAAGGCGAGTTTCCATCGCTCAGCCGAGGTCAATGAGCCTTTCCGTGTTGCGACGACACCAACCAGCGATGCAACCGGGAACACGAGTGCGATCACCCAAACCGCAGTGACACCAGCGGCAAGCAAAAGGATCGCTGCTGCTGCCGCCGGTGCCCACGGCATCGGCGACCAGACCGCCATTGTTCGGGGCTGAGGCGCGGGTTCGGCACGGGCTTCGATCTGGCGTGGCTTGCCGAACGGAACGGTGACGGCCGGCGGTGCAGGCGAGTCCGCCCGCTTCCTCCAAGAGGTGGTTGCTGCGAGGAAGACCAAGGGGAAGCCGGGGAACATGGCGAAGTGCCACGACCCGCCGACACCGCTCCAGGCCACTGCCGCGGCAACCGCGGCAGACGCCGCAAATACGGGAAGGTATCCCCGCGCCTTGGTGCGAGGAATGGCGGCCAGCACCAACGCCACGGTGATGACCGTCCCCACCCAGTTCCACGGTGAGTTCTGCTCGATCGCCAGCTCCCGGTTGCGAGAGGCGAGGCTAGGCCACGGCGCCGGGGGCCAGCCCCGCGAAATCAATACCTGACCGACCCCCTTGAGGTGGTCCGTCACGCTTGATAGGTAGTCAGCACCGTCACCCGCCGCCCGGCGTGGACTCCCCTGACGGAGCGAAAGGGGACACGTGGAGGTCAGCGGGCACCCGGACCTCGTCCACATAGGACGGCTCTTACGCGATCGAATGGATCGCACGCTCGAGGCAGAAATGGAGGCCGCCCGAGCAGCCGCCCGCCGCACTCGCACCCTTCGTGATCTCCTTCTTTCGGCGGAAGACGCTGCCTCTCGCGTCTACGTCACAGCGTCAGACGGCTCACTGCACAGTGGTGTGGTGAGTGCCGTTGGAGCCGATCACATCGAGATCACGTCATCCGGCCTCCCCCACGTCGTGGCAATCGGTCATGTCGTGGCCGTGGAGGTTCGTCCGTGAAGAGGATCCAGGTCGATCTCCGCCTAGCAGTCGCCGCGATCCTCGCCGTTGCCGCGGGAGCGGTGGTGCACGCCGTCACGCGTCCTGCTCCACAAGTCGAGGTCCTCGTCGCAGAGGCTCCGCTGCCACCAGGGACGAGGCTCGGCGACCTCGCCCTTGCGGTCCGATTGATGACGCCTTCACCTGGGCTCGTGCTGGCAGATCAGGCAGCGTCTTTCGCCGATCACTCCCTCGCCGCCTCGCTTTCCCCCGGTGACCCGATCCTCGCTTCCCTCCTCATCGCCCCACCGGCGGATCGGCCGGACGTAGCCGCGCTCACTCTCGATCCCGCTCACGCCGTCCAAGGCGACCTCGTTGCCGGGGACCGCATCGATGTCTATGTGTCGCGCATGGGTGTCACCGAACTCCTGGCACCGGATGTCCTGGTCCTCGCCGCCACGACCGGAAGTGGCGGACTTGGCGGAAGCGACGTCTCGCTGCTGGTCGCCGTCGACCAGGAACTCGCCATGGCCCTCGTCGAGGCCGTTCACACCGCTGAGATCGATCTGGTGCGCCGACCGCGATGAACCTCCGAGTTGCCACGGTGCTGTCGGCGCGTGAATGGGAGTCGCGCCTCGTCGCTGCGGCTCGCACCTCGGCTTCGGTACGCCTCGTGCTTCGCGCCTTCCTGCCTGATGAGGTGATCGAGCACAGTCACGAGCTCGATGTGGTGGTCGTCGGATCCGAGACGCCGTGGGTGTCGACGGCGCGACTCGCCGCGTGGGTGCGAGCAGGCATCCGTGTGGTTGGCATCCACCCGATGGGTGATCGGCCTGCCGCCGACCGCCTGGCATCGGCTGGCGTGGATCTCGTGCTCTCCGATGATCTCCCGGCCGAAACCATCCTGCGCGAGATTCGCCTGCTCGAGCCTGCGGCCGAGCGGTCCGACCCCTCACATCCTCTCGTCGCCGTCACCAGCGGTGGTGGCGCCCCGGGAAGAACCGAGATCGCACTCGCCCTTGCCTGGACACTCGCAGGGAGGGCGCGGTGCACCCTGGTCGACGCCGATCTCACCGCGCCGGGTCTGGCCGTTCGCCTCGGCATACCGCCGCGACCCGACCTCGCCGACGCCGTCGATGCGGTTCACGAAACCGGAACCGTCCCAGATCATCTGCTCCACCCCGCGGGTCGACTCCGGATCGTCACGGGTTCACATCGATCAGGGGAACCACCGCTGCGCCCCGAGCCGGTGTTCGATGTCATCGACGCGCTCCGCGTGACGACACCTGTAGTCGCAGATACGGGTGGCTGGCCCAATGGAGCGGAGATCGTGAAGGCCGCTACCACCGCGATCGTCGTCGTCGATGCCTCCCCTACCGGCATCGTGCGAACCGCCGCGCTCCTCGGAGAGTGGGCGGGCCCTCCACCGCGACTCGTGCTCAATCGGGTGGAACCGGGGCATGCCGCCGAGGCAGTGGCTGCGACCCGGCGATGGACCGGGCTCGACCCCGTGGCTCTCGTTGGGTTCCGTCGCGGCGTGATGCGCACAAGCCGGCGGGGAGATCGACCCGATGCGGGGTTGCTCAAGGCACTGCGCGGGGTGCTGCCGTGAGCGGGGAATTCCTCGCCGGGGTCCTCGACGACCCGCTGGTCGAGGAGGTCATCGTGCTCGGAGGGCACCGCACCTTCATCGTGCGCGATGGTGTCAAGGTGCTGCTGCCCGAGGTGGTGGAGCACGAGGAGGTGCGCGCCTTCGTAGAGCGGCTCCTCGCCGGCACCGGCCGTCGACTCGACCTGGCGAGCCCGATCGTCTCTGCCCAACTCAGCGACGGCTCCCGAATCCATGTGACCGGACCGCCGGTGACGCATCCTGGCCGGCTCAACGTCCAGATCCGCCGTTTCGTCGTCGCCGCCGGCGGCCTCGACCGCCTCGTCGCGCTCGGATCGGTGCCGCCGGATGTCGCCGCGTTGCTCGCCGAGGCGATTCGCCGGAATCGCACGATCCTGGTCGCCGGGGCGCCCGGGGCGGGCAAGACGACGCTGATCAACTGCCTGCTCGCCGAGGTCCCGCCGGACCAGCGGGTGGTGACCTGTGAGGAGGTCTTCGAGATCTCGGTCGACCTGCCCGACATGACTCAAATGCAGACCCGCGAAGAAGGTCTCGACGGCGGAGGAGCCATCACCCTGCGCGACCTGGTGCGCTCCTCCCTCCGGCAGCGCCCCGACCGGATCGTGGTCGGCGAGGTGCGTGGTCCGGAAGCGCTCGACCTCTTGCTCGCGCTCAACGCCGGGTGCTCGGGCCTGGCCACCCTCCACGCCAACTCGGCGGTCGACGCCCTCGACAAGGTGGTCGGATATTGCGTGCTCGCCGGCCACAACGTCGTCGTGGAGTACGTGCGCGACGCCCTGGCTTCGGTGACCGACCTCGTCGTGTTTCTCCGCCGCACTCCGGAGGGTCGTCGCGTCGACCAGGTACTCGAGGTCGATGGCTGGGACGGCAGTGCCTGGCGGCATCAGGCTCTCTACGAGGCGGCACGCTGATGAGGGCGCTCGCCGTCGTGTGCGCCGCCGGAGCGGTCGCGGCGATGTGGGCCCGCCCTCGCCGGATCACGCTGCGGCTCCCCTCTGGGTCCGGGATCGCGGCGGCATTCGGCGGCTTCGCCGCCGGGTGGACGGTTGCCTCTGCAGCCGGCCTCCCCGGGACCGCGGCACTCGTCGCCGGGACTCTCGCTGCGGGAGTTCCCGGGGCGATGCGTCGGCGTACCCGGGACCGGGAGTTGCGCCGGGAGGCGCTGCGATGGCCCGACTTCCTCGCCGCAGTCCGCAGCAGGCTGGCGACTGGTTCGGCCATCCCGACGGCCTGCGCCGACGCCGCCCGTCACATCGGCGGGCGCTTCCTCGACCTGGCGGCGCCGTCCGGGGTCTCCTTCGCCGACACCACCGCTTCTGTCCGTGCCCGATGGGCCGACCCGCTCACCGATCGGATCCTGACCACTCTCGAATTGGCGGCGACGGTCGGCGGTTCCCACGTCGGTGCCGTGCTCGGCGCCCTCACCACATCCGTCAACGAGGATCTCCGCCTTCGCCGTGCCCACGATGCCGCACTCACGGAGCAGCGGCTCACCGCGGGGGTCGCCCTGTTCGCTCCGTGGGTGATCCTCGCCCTGAGCATCGCCACCAACCCGGCCGCCTCCGAGGCGTTCTCCACCCGCACCGGCAACCTCATTCTGGCCGGAGGGTTTGCCGCCACCGGGGTGGGGTACGCCCTGGCAAGACGATCTGCTCGGCTCTCGCGCCCCCCGCGGTTGTTCGCATGACCCCCCTCCTCATCGGCGCCGCGGTCGGCCTGCTGGTGCTTGCGGTGCGGACCCGCCGGGTGACACCCGATGCCTACCTCGGAGACCCTCCGGTGCGACTGCACCGACCGCGCCGATCGGGTGCCCTGCCAGCCGGCTCGATCTGGGGAGCAGGTGTTGGACTGCTCGCCGGCAGCACCATGCCCGACAGACTCCCCTCGCTGGTGGTGCTCGGTGTACTCGGCGGTGCGCTGACCGCTCGGGCCGCCACCAGCACCCGGCGTCAACGACGATCGCGTCGACTCGTCCAGGAACTGCCCACCGTCGCCGACACTCTCGCCCTCCATGTGCTCGCCGGCGAGTCGGTGACAGGAGCGATTCGCCGTGTCACGGGGGCTTGCCGAGGCGTGGCTGCGGAGGAGCTCGCCGCAGCCGTTAGCGATCCCGACGGACTGGAGACCGGACTCCGCCGCGCCGCGGCGTCCTCATCGCACGCTGAGGGCACCCGCCTCTATGAACTTCTCGGCCATGCCCATCGCACCGGTGGTCGGCTCGCCGACTCGCTCAGCGAACTGGCCACCGACTTCAGAGCCTCGCTCACGACAGAACTCACTGCCGAGGGAGGTCGCCGCGCCCTGGCGTCGTACGGGCCGATCCTCGCCTTCATGATCCCGGTGACCCTCGTCTTCCTGATGTACCCGACCCTGGCAGGGCTCTCCGCTCTGTCTGCGACCCCATGAAAGGAGGGGAACGTGCCCATCATCCATCGACTTCGTTCCGACGAACGGGGGGTGACCACCGTCGAGTGGCTCGGCATGGCCGCCATCGCCGTCCTGGTGATCGCAGTGCTGCTGCCGCAGGTCCGCTCGGCTGCGAACAACCTGTGGAACTCGATCGTCGGACAGCTCACCGGGTTCTTCGCGTAGAGACCGGAAGCGTGGTGCTGGAGGAGGTCGCCGCGATGGCGGCGACCTTCCTCCTGCTCACCGTGCTCGTCCAGACCGCAACCGCGATGACGGCGCGCTCGGCAGCAGACGCCGCAGTGGCGGCAGCCACCCGACGCGCCGCCCTCCCCGAGGCAGACATCGCCGCAGAGGCAGCGCGACTCCAGGAGACTCTCGAGGCCATCGTTCCCGGCGCCGACTCGGTCACCGTCGACATCCGGGTGCTGCCCCGTTCCGTAGTCGGCCTCGCCTGGATCGACTGGTTGCCCCCCGGACCTGTGCTCGCCCCCATCACCATCACTCTTCGAGCGGAGGTTCCCCTTGCGTTTGCGCCGTGACGACGGCTCGGTGCTCGCCGCCGACCTGGTCCTCGCCGCCGCCATCGTCATCGTCGTCGCCGCCACCGCCAGCGCCTTCGGGACCGTGGCCGGAGCCGTGCAGGACGATCGTGAGGCAGCTCGCAATGCTGCGGTGATTGCGGCCCGGAGCGGTGACGTCGTCCGCGCCGAGACCGTGGCGCGAAGCCTCGCGCCCAACGCCGATGTCATCGTCAAGGCGTCGCCGGACC
>JBBTKD010000101.1:0-16377 GCA_038059105.1 Actinomycetota bacterium
CCCTAAGGGAGGAGAGTGAAAGCACGGGGTCAGCGGTACTCACCTCCCCCCCCTCCCCTTCGGGGGAAGAAACGGATCCGCCTACACCAAGTCCCCCACCCGCACCGGGAACCCCTCGTCACCACTGAGGAACGCCGCCATGTGCGCCGGATCACCGGGGTCCGCCGGATCGCGCGCCTCCATCGCCAGGGCGCCATCCCGAACCGTCACCAGGTAACCCGGACCGCCGTCGAGGACGAATGCCTCTTGATCCAGGAACACCCGCGGTTTCACTCGGGAGGGATCACCCCGCTCCGGGCAGAAGGTGGTGCAGTTGCCGCAGTCGTTGCACCACTCGGCGAGGCAGAAGTACTGCCACTTCTCGGTCATGCCTACGCCGACCGGGGTGGCGAGATGGAGCATGGCGTCGTTGGGGCACACCGTCACGCAGAGGTTGCACGACACGCAGTCCCAGGTCTCGAGATCGCGGTCCACCTCGCGCAACTTCGGCGTCGCAGCGGCCACGCCTAAGCGGCGCACCCCCTCATCTCCGGCCAGCGTGGCGGCGTAAGCAGCGACCGCGTCGCGGTGACCGCCTCCCCGGGCAGCAAGATCACGGGACCGCACCAGGTCCGGGATTGTCGGGCACCCGGACTCGTGCATGTCCTTGGCCAAAGTGTGGAGCATCGCGGAGAGGTTGCCGAATCCTCCCGGCTTGAGCAGCGCGGTGCAGACCGTCACCGGAGTCATACCCAGGGCCACCGCCTCGGACACGTTGTCCCGGTCGATTCCGGCGCTGAACGACACCGGCACCGCGCCCGGTTCGGGCCCGACCCCGAGCAACCCCCCGAGGTCGCCGACGAGGCGGTCGAGCAAGGTGACCGCGATGGCATGCAGCGGCTTGCCGGAGAGGTACATGGTGTCGCCGGGGAGCCGGCCGCGTTGGTTGCGCACCACCAGGGTGTTGGTCAGCTTGATACCCACCGTGCGGCCGTTCGCCGCGGCGAACTCGTGGAGTGAGTGGATCATCTCCAGGGCGCGCCCGTACTGCAGGTCGGCGGCGAAGGCACCCGGATCGAGCACGACCCCGTCGTGGCCGAGACGGCGGAGGATGGCCCCGACCGTGTCCACCCCGAGCAGCGTCGGGTTCAGTTTCACCACGATGTCGAGCCCGTACTCGGTCATGAGGTGGCGGGCGATCGCCTCGATCTCGTCGGGCGGGCATCCGTGGAAGGTGGACAGGGTAACCCCGCCCACCACCCGGGTAGGGAAAGCGAAGTCGCGCCACGCGACGAACGGCTCGGGGATCTCGGGCCGGAGTCGGTCGATCACCTTGCCGGCGTCGAGCAGTCCGGAAACGAATCCGGCCATCGCCTTCGATCGGATCCCGGCGAGGTCGTAGCCCACCGACATGTCGAACAGGTGCGGT
This sequence comes from Actinomycetota bacterium, assembly GCA_038059105.1. Taxonomy (GTDB): domain Bacteria; phylum Actinomycetota; class Acidimicrobiia; order Spongiisociales; family UBA11373; genus UBA11373. The sequence goes on from JBBTKD010000101.1 coordinate 1,409, forward strand.
CCCGGCGTCCCGATCACGGGGCGAAGCGGTTCCCACTCCCCGACAATGGCGAGCACCATCCACGCCTTGACGTACTCCTCGAGCGACTCGGCGATGCGGAGTTCCTGGCTCCACTCGACGTTGTAGCCCACCCCCTCCACGTCGATGCACGGCCGCGGGATCTCGAGTTCGTCGAGCACCTGGACGGTCTTCAGTTCGAAGACTCGTGCTCCCGCCAGCCACCCGAGCACGATGTTCTGCGCCAACTGGGTGTGCGGCCCGGCGGCCGGCCCGATCGGGGTGGCGACCCGACGGCCTCCGAGCATCGCCGACAGGTCGGCGGTTGGATCGTTGTGATGGAACTTCCCAAAGGGGAGATCGAAGATCCGGTGCCGGGTCTCCCACTCATGTGCCACGCGGCCCAGGAGCACTCGGAGCGGCCACGGGGTGAGTGCCGCTGGCATGGAGCCTCCTCTCACAACCGGGCGAACAGGCGGACCGCCTGCTCCGCCGCCTTGGCCCGCACCTCGGCGGGATCGACCCGGGTCGGTCCGCCGTCGCGCCACACCACCCGACCGTCGACGACGATCTCAACCGGGCGGACCCCGGTGGTGTAGGCGAGGTGCCACGGCTCCATCCGGGGATACGACCAGGTGACCCGGTCGGCGGCGGCGGCGGGAACCAGGGCGCGGCCCGCCTCCAGCCACAACCAGGCGCGCTCCGGAGCCGCGGTGACGTCTGCGGATCGGTCGAGGGCGTAGGCGAGGCGGAACTCCTCGAGCATGTCGCCGCCGATGCCGTCGGTGCCCAGCGCCACCGGGTTGGTAAAGCGGGCGGGCCGGGCATAGCCGACGGCGTTGTTGAGGTTGGACCGCGGGTTGTGCACCACGGTGCCCCGCACCCCGGAGTCCTCGGCGAGGTGCACCCCGTGGGCCAGCACCCAGTCGTCCCCGGCGAAGCGGCGAAGCCGATCGGCGGCTGCGCGATCCACGGCGTCCTCGGCGACATGGACGTGCACCCCCACCCCGAACTCGGACCCGAGGGCGGCCGCCGCGGCCAGGGTGTCGTCGGAGCAGGTGAAGGCGGCATGCACCCCGACCAGGCCGGCGCCGCCGGCCTGGAGAAAGCGACGGTTCTCCTCGAGGCCGCGGCGGGCGCCGTCGGCACCGTGGCGGTCGGTGACCCCGTAGGCGCACACCACCCGCACCCCCACCTCGGCGCAGGCGGCGGCGATCACGTCGAGGGAGCCCTCGATGGCGTCGGGCGACTCGTGGTGATCGACGATGGCGGTGGTGCCGCAGGCCAGCGCCTCGAGCGCCCCGAGCATCGCCGAGCGCCGGATCATCTCCAGGTCGAGGGCGGCGTCGAAACGCCACCACACCAGTTCCAGGATCTCGGGGAACGACCGCGGCTGCCGCGGCGGGGCGGGCATGCCCCGGGCCAGCGTCGAGTAGAGGTGGTGGTGGGCGCACACCATCCCCGGGGTCGTATTCCCGGGGAGGGGGCTCCCGGTCACGCCGCAGCCACCCGTGCGTTGAAGACGCCGATCAACCGGTCGATCTCGGCGGCCTGGGCCCGGGTCGCCTCCCAGTACCCCGGCTCCCACTGGGCGTCGAGCTCCTCGACGGTCTTGCCCTGCTGCTCTACCCAGGTGAAGTACTTGAGGTTGTGGATCCGCCGCCGGCTCTCGTCGTCGAGCGCCAGCGTGTGGTCGGTGCCCTGACCGAGCAGGTGCTTGCGGTACCCGGTGGCGGCGAGATCGGCGCCATAGGCACCCTCGGCGGCGGCGAGTTCGGCCACCCGGCTGCGATACAGGTCGACGGAGTCGGTGAGCACGGTGAGCACCACCGAGTCGGCATCGAGCCGGAAGCGGCGGGCGAAGGAGATCGCGGCGAGCAGGTTGGCGATGCCGCTGATCCCGAACAGCCCCAGTCGGTCGACGACCTCCGGGGCGACCCCCTCGGCGAGCAGGCGTTCGCGACCCGAGGGCTCGTTGAACAGCCGCAGCACCGCCATGGCGTCGGCGTCGTCGACGGCGATCACCGCGTCGGTGTTGCGGACGTTGTGGATCCACGGGATGTGCTTGTCGCCGATCCCCTCGATGCGGTGTGACCCATACCCGTTGCGCAGCATCGTGGGGCACTGCAACGCCTCGACGGCGGCGATGCGGGCTTCGGGGTGGGCCTCCTTGACGAAGTCGCCCGATGCGATCGTCCCCGCCGATCCGGTGGCGAGCACCACCCCGGCGACGGCGGCGCCGGGGGCGAGGGCGGCCGCCGCCTCCACCATGGCGGGACCGGTGACCGAGTAGTGCCACAGGTAGTTGCCCAACTCGTCGAACTGGTTGAAGATCACCACGTCCTGCCCCGAGGCGCGCAGCCGGTGACAGGCGTCGAAGATCTCCTTCACGTTGCTCTCCGAACCCGGGGTCTTGATGATCTCGGCACCGATCTCCTCAAGCCAGGTGAACCGCTCCCGGCTCATCCCCTCGGGGAGGATGGCAAGGGCGTCGCAACCGAGGAGACGCGAATCGAATGCGCCGCCGCGGCAGTAGTTGCCGGTCGAGGGCCACACCGCCTTTTGCCGGGTGGGGTCGAAGCCGCCGGTGACGAGCCGGGGAACGAGGCATCCGAAGGCGGCGCCGACCTTGTGGGCGCCGGTGGGAAACCACTTGCCGACCAGGGCGATGATCCGGGCCTCGACCCCGGTGAGTGCCGGCGGCAGCTCGATCGCATTCACCGGACCGAATCCGCCTCCCGAGGCGACCGGCTGGTTGTGCCAGGTGATGCGGAACAGGTTGATCGGATCGGTGTCGGAGAGACCCACGGAGCCGAGCCGCTCGGTGACCTTGGTCGGGATCAGTCCCGGGTCGCGCATCTGGGCGAGCGTGGGGATCACGATCCTCTGCTCGGCGGCGCGCCGTGCCGCCCGCTCCAACACCTGGTCGCCGCCGATCAGATCGATCATCTCGCTCCCATCTCCAAACGATCCAACGCTTCATCCAGATCCCGCCCGTCGGGGCGCACCCGGACCGCGGTGGTTCCCGCCGCCTCGGCGCCGCGCGACGCTGCGGCCACGTCCTTGAGCCCGCTCCCGGTGTTCATGATCACCACCCGGTCACCGCGCCCCACCACCCCGGATTGCACCGCGGCCACCAGCCCGGCCCACGATGCCGCCGCCGCCGGCTCCCCGAACACCCCGCACCCCCGGGCAACGGCGGGAATGGCGGCCAGGATCTCGTCGTCGCTCACGGTGACGAACCCGCCCCCGGTGTCGCGGACCGCCGCCATCGCCTTCACCCGGTCGCGGGGAAGGCCGGCGGCGATGCTGTCGGCCACGGTGTGGGTCGCGATCGCCGGCTTGGTAACGACGTCCTCCCCGAAGCGCCAGGCATCGGCGAGAAAGGCGCTCCCCTCCGCCTGGACGCCGACCAGCCGGGGCATCCGGTCGATCCAGCCCATGGCGAAAAGATCGCGCAGCCCCTTGTGCAACCCTCCGATGATGCAGCCGTCGCCGACCCCGACGGTGATCACGTCGGGAGCCTGCCAGCCGAGCGCCTCACAGATCTCGTAGACCACGGTCTTCTTCCCCTCGGTCATGTAGGGGTTGAAGCCGGTGTTGCGGTTGTACCAGCCGCGCCGCTCCGCCGCCGCCATGGAGAGGAGGACGGCCTGGTCGTAGCTGCCCTCCACCAGTACCACTGCCGCCCCGAAGGCGTGCAACTGAGCAAGCTTCGCCGGCGGAGCCGAGGCGGGCACGAAGATCACGGCCCGCACCGCGGATGCAGCACACATCCCGGCGAGGGCGGCGGCGGCGTTCCCGGTGCTGGCGGTGGTGATGGTCTCGACACCCCGCTCCGCAGCCTTGGCCACCGCCATCGCCGAGGCCCGGTCCTTGAGCGACGCCGTGGGCTGCCGCCCCTCGTCCTTGACCCACACCCGGGCCACCCCGACGGCGGCCGCCAATCGGGGGGCGTCGACGATGGGGGTGTCGCCGACGAGGAGCGGGGGAACCGGCGTCTCCGTCTCGACGGGGAGCAGGCCGCGGAACCGCCACATCCCGGCGCCGTCCCGGACCGACTCCGGGGTGACGCGCCGCCGGATCAGGTCGTAGTCGTAGACCACGTCGAGGACACCCTCGACCCCGTGATCGGGGCACACATAGGCGACGTCCTCCGGGCGGTGCTCCTTGCCGCACAGCAGGCAGCGAAGGTGAAGGATGTGGTCCACGGCCGCTACATCGTCAGGGCCATGACGGCCTTTTGCACGTGGAGTCGGTTCTCCGCCTCGTCGTACACCACGCTCTGCGGGCCGTCGATCACCGCATCGGTGACCTCGATGCCGCGATCGGCGGGGAGGCAATGCATGTAGATGGCGTCGTCGGAGGCCAGGGCCATGCGGCGCTCGTCGCAGATCCAGTCGGAGTAGCGCTTGCCGATCTGCGCCGAGGCCGCCGGATCCTCGGTCTCGAGCATGCAGCCCCACGACTTCGGGTACACCACGTCGGCTTTGGTAAACCCGGCGTCGAAGGACTCGAGCACCTCCAAAGAGCCCCCGGCGCGGCGGGCGTTCTCCGCCGCCTGATCCATGAACTCGGTGTGGAGGCGGTACTCGGGAGGGCGGGTGAGACGGACGTTGGCCCCGTACCGGGTGAGCAGGAGGATGAGGCTGATCGGCACGCTCATCGGCTTCTGGTACGAGGCGGCGTACGCCCACGACACGTCGATGGTCAACCCGCGGGGATCGCCCTTCTCCTCGATGATCGTGAGCAAGTCGGCGAGCGCCTGGAAGGGATGAAACAGGTCGCACTGCATGTTGAAGACCGGGACCCGGGAGGCGGCGGCCACCTCGCGCAGATAGGTGTTGCCGATCCCCCAGTCGACGTGGCGGATGGCGATCCCGTCGTTGTAGCGCCCGAGGATCTCCCCGATCTCCTTGGCGGTGTCGCCGTGGACGATCTGCGTCGTCTTGCTCTCGATGAACTGGGCGTGGCCTCCCAACTGTGCCATCCCTGCCTCGAACGACGCACGGGTCCGGGTGCTGGAGAAGAAGAACAGCATCGCCAGCACCTTGTCCTCCAAGAGGGCATGGGGCTGACCGAGAGCGCGTCGCCGCTTGAGATCGAGCGCCACCTCCATGACGGAGTCGATCTCGCCCTTGGTCCACTCCTGGTTGGTGATCAGATCCCGGCCGCGCAGTCCGGTGCGCATCATCGAGCCCCTTTCATTCGGTGGCGCCGAGGACGAGAGCAAGCAGGGCCATGCGCATCACGACCCCGTTGAACGCCTCCTCCCAGTAGCGGGCATGGCGGGTGGCATCGACGTCCTCGGGCAGCTCGTCCATGCGGGGGAGCGAGTGGAGGATGATCGAGTCGCTCGGGGCCCGTTTCAGCAGCTCCCGGGTGACCCGGTAGTTGTCCGGGGTGGTGGGCCGTTCCTTGCCCCCCTCGTCGCGACTCTTGGTGTAGTCGGCCTGGACCACCGGCTCCATGTAGATCACGTCGGCCTCGGCGATGGCGTCGGCGACGTGGTCGGCCTCGCGGAACACCAGGCCGCGCTCGGCCAGTTCCGCCTTGAACTCCGCGGTGAGCGACATGTCGGGTGGGGAGATGAAGATCGCCTCGGCGTCGAACTGGGTGAGGGCGTAGCCGAGCGAGTGCATCGTGCGCATCCGCATGTCGCCGATGCAGAGGAAGGTGAGCCCGTCGATGGTTCCCCGTTCCTGCAAGACCGTGTACAGGTCGGTGAGCACCTGGGTGGGGTGCTCCCCCCAACCGTCCCCGGCATTGATCACCGGCACGCTCGCCCATTTCGCCGCCTCGGCGGGGGCGCCCTGCTGGAAGTGGCGCATCACGATGGCGTCGCCGTAATACTCCAGCATATGGACGGTGTCTTTGATCGACTCCTGGTAGAAGTCCCCGGCCCGGGTCATCCGCGGATCGGAGAACCCGACCACGTGCCCCCCGAGGCGATGCATGGCCGCTTCGTGCGCCAACCGGGTGCGGGTCGACGGCTGGTAGAAGGCGGTGACCAGGGTCTTCTCCGCCAGCAGGTCCGTATTGCGACGAGAGCGGGCGATCGGCTCCAGCTCCTCGGCCACCTCGAACACCCGCATGAACTCGGCGCGCTCGAAGTCCTTCAGGGAAAGGATGTCGCGCCCGGCAAAACTGCGCATTCCGGTCACTCCTCTGTTCGTACTGCCACCGGCCTCGACCGGCCCCGGTTCGGTGCGGCGGATCGTCTCTCCCACCCACCCCTTTTGACCACCGCCGGACGTCGCCCAGACCGGGCCGAAAGACCCCCCCGCCTCCGACCCGCCTCCCATACAGTCACGTCGTGTCCATCGCGAACGTAGCGCGATTCCTCAGGCCCGCCGATCTGGCCGCGGCGATCGCCGCCGTTCGGTCGGGGGCGATCCCGGTGTCGGGCGGCACCGACGTCATGCTCCACCCCCCGGCCCGGCCCACCGACCTGGTCGACCTCACCGCACTCCCCCTGCATGGGATCGAGTCGGACGAGGGCGGTTTACGGATCGGTGCCACCACCACCCTGACCGCGATGCTGGAGGATCCCCGGGTCGCCGCCATCGGCGACGGCGTCGTCACCGGAATGCTCACCGAGGTGGGATCCCCGCTGCTGCGCAATCGGGCAACGATCGGCGGGCACCTCGCCCGGGGCCGGCTCTCCGACGTGATCCCCGTGCTGCTGGCGCTCGACGCCACGGTCACCTGGCACGACGGGGTCGACCACACCCGACCCCTGGCCGCCTTCTACCGGGAGGGCCGGCACCAAGAGCCGATCATCGTCACCGCAGTGACCATCCCCCGGCCACCACCCCGGTCGGCGACGGTGTTCCGCAAGTTTTCCCGCACCGTATTCGATCTGGCCATCCTCAACTGCGCCTGCCGGATCGATCTGACTGACGGGGCGAGGATCGCCGCGACTCGCGTCGTGGTCGGTGAGACCCCGGCACTGGGCGCCTCGCTCCACGACGTCGAGGTGCACCTCACCGGCCAGCCGCTGTCATCCGAGGCAGTCGCCTCCGCCGCCCACATGGCCGCCGCCGCGGTCCCGGCACGGAGCGACGAGCGCGCCTCCGCGGAGTACCGGCGGTCGCTCACCGAGGTCCTGGTGCGTCGCTGCCTCACCGAGATCGCGGAGCGACTCCCGTGAAGATCGCCCTCACCGTCGACGGCACGCCCCGGGAGACCGTGATCGATCCCGGCGAATGTGTCATGGACGTCCTCCGCCGCCTCGGCAAGACCAGCGTGAAGAACGGGTGCGACCGCGGTGACTGCGGATCGTGTGCGGTGCTGCTCAACGGGAGGGCGGTCAACGCCTGTCTGGTGTTCGCCGCCCAAGTCGACGGCGCCGAGATTCGCACCGTCGAAGGGTTGGAGGACGCGGGCGGGCTCCACCCACTCCAGTTCACCGCGCTCGACGGCGGGGCGGTGCAGTGCGGCTTCTGCACCCCGGGGATGTTGATGACCGCCCTCGACCTGCTCACGGTGGCCCCGGACCCCACCGAAGCCGAGGTGCGGCGGGCGCTCGCTGGCTCGTATTGCCGGTGCACCGGTTACGTGAAGCCGGTGGCGGCAATCCTCACCGCCGCCGCCCTCATGCGCGAGGGCCGCCGTGGCTGAGGACCGCGCCAAGTTCACCGTGGTCGGAATCAGCGAGCGCAAAGTGGACGGCCGGGCGCTGGTCACCGGCAAGCCGGTCTTTGCCGGGGACGCCGACGTCCCCGGCGCCCTGCACGTCGCCTTGCTCACCAGCCCGCTGGCCCATGCGCGCATCCGGAGGATCGACACCTCGGCGACCGAGGGGTACCCGGGGGTCGTGTGCGTGCTCACCCACGAGAACACCCCCACGATGCGCTACACCACCGCCGGCCAGGGACACCCCGAGCCGAGTCCCTACGACACCCGGATGTTCGACACCAAGGTGCGCTTCGTCGGCGATCGGGTGGCCGCGGTCGCCGCCGAATCGCTCGCCGCCGCCCGGGCCGCGGCGGCACTCATCGCCGTCGATTACGAGCAACTCGATCCGGTGCTCTCCATCGACGCCGCCCTCGCTCCCGGCGCCCCGGTGATCCACGACGAGGACGACTCCCTCGATATCTGGGATCCGGCGCACAACATCGCATCGGTGGTCGCCGCCCGGGCAGGCGATGTCGCCCGGGGTCTCGCGGAGTCCGCGGCGGTGGTGGAGGTGACGGTCGAGACCCAGTACGCCCAGCACGCTCCGCTCGAACCACACGTGGTGGTGACGCACCTCGATCCCAACGGCCGGATCGTGATCCTGTCGAGTACGCAAGTTCCGTTCCACGTTCGTCGCATCGTCGCCCGCCTCCTCGACCTCCCCATCCACCGGATCCGGGTGATCAAGCCCCGTCTCGGCGGTGGGTTCGGGGTGAAACAGGAGGTGCTCATCGAGGACGTGGCGGCGATCGTGACGCTGCGCACCGGGCGGCCAGTCCGATTCGAGTACACCCGGGAACAGGAGTTCGTGTCGTCACGGACCCGCCACCCGATGCGGATCCGGATGCGGCTCGGGGCCGGGAAGGACGGCACTCTCCACGCCGTCGAAATGGATGCGATCTCGAACACCGGCGCCTATGGGGCACACGCCCTCACCGTCATGTCGAACACCGGATCGAAGACGCTCCCCCTGTACAACCGCGCTCCCCACGTTGCGTTCAGCGGGCGAGTCGTCTACACCAACCTCCCGGTGGCCGGCGCCTACCGCGGGTACGGGGGAACCCAGGGGTCGTTCGCCCTCGAGACCGCAATGGACGAACTGGCGGATCGGCTCGGCATCGATGCAGTGGTGCTCCGCGAGCGCAACCACATCCGCACCGGCGAGACCTCGCCGATCTTTGAGGAGCTCGGCGAAGGTCGCAAGGGGACGCCGCAGGTCATCACCTCGTGCGCCCTCGGCGAATGTCTACGCCGGGGTTCCGAACGTTTCGGTTGGGCGGAACGGCGGACCCGCCACCCCGGGGATGGCCCGGTGCGGCGCGGGGTGGGGATGTCTGCGCACATGCAGGGCTCGGGGATCGCCCTCATCGACATGGCCGCCGCCACCGTGACCATGAACGACGACGGGTCGTTCAACCTCCTCACCGGATCGACCGACCTCGGCACCGGTTCGGACACCGTCCTGGCCCAGATCGCCGCCGAGGTGCTCGGCATCGGAATCGACGCCGTGCTGGTCATCGCCGCCGACACCGACCTCACCCCGTTCGACAAGGGCGCCTACGCCTCCTCGACCACCTATGTCTCCGGGAAAGCCGTCGAGGCCGCCGCGCTTGCGGTGCGAGCCCAAATCCTGGCGGTGGCGGCGGGGATGCTCGAGGCCCGGCCCGAGGATCTCAAGATCGTCGGCGGCCACATCGAGGGGCCCCGGGGATCGGTGTCCCTCGCCGACATCGGGCGGCGGTCGTACTACGGGCCCGATCCCGGTCAGATCGCAGCGACCGCATCGTTCGTACCCGAGGCGTCGCCGCCCCCGTTCATGGCGGCCTTCGCCGGGGTCGAGGTCGACGTGGAGACCGGCCTGATCCGGGTCACCGACTTCCTCGCTGCGGTCGACTGCGGAACCGCGGTCAATCCCCTCATGACGGAGGGCCAGGTGGAGGGTGCGGTGGCCAACGGTATCGGCTACGCCCTCACCGAGGAGATGCAGTTCACCGCCCGCGGCCGCACCCGCAACCCCGACCTCGCCCGCTACAAGATCCCCGGCGCCGTCGACCTCCCGCCGATCACCGTGATGCTCGTGGACTCCTACGAGCCGACCGGGCCGATGGGGGCGAAGTCGGTTGCCGAGATCGGGATCAACGGCCCACTTCCCGCCATCGCCAATGCCGTGCATCACGCCGTCGGCATCCGCCTCACCCGGCCGCCGTTTACTCCCGAAAAGGTGTGGCACGAGTTGCGGAAGAAGTCTTCAGTCGTCAGTCATCAGCAAGAAAGCCCCTGAACTGCCTGGAGACTGGGGACTCCTCTCAGTCCCGGATCAGGTCCATGAACTCGGACCGCGTCAGCGGGTTCGTTCGGAATCCTCCGCGCATCGCCGAGGTGACCATCGACGAGCCCTGCTTCTGGACACCTCGCATCATCATGCAGAAGTGACTGCCCTCCATCACCACGGCCACCCCGTGAGGATTAAGAACCTCTGAGACGGCGTCGGCAATCTGGTTGGTAAGCCGCTCCTGCACCTGCAAGCGCCGCGAGAAGAGGTCGACGATCCTTGCGATCTTGCTCAAACCGATGATCTTCTTGTTCGGCAGGTATGCCACGTGGGCCTTACCGAAGAACGGAAGCATGTGGTGCTCGCACAACGAGTAGAACTCCACGTCCTTTATCAGCACCATCTCGTCGGAGTCGCTCTCGAAGATGGCGTTGTTCACGACCTCTTCGAGCGATCCGGTGTACCCGCTGGTGAGAAAGTCCATGGCCTTGGCAACGCGCAACGGCGTGCGCACCAGGCCTTCGCGGGCCGGGTCCTCACCCAATTGGACGAGCATCTCCCGGACGCTTCTCTCCATCTCCGGGTCGTAGACCTCACCGGCGACGGCTTCCATCCCTTGCTCCGACGCATAACGGCCGCTGCTGCGGGTGATCTCAGTCGTCATGCACACCTCGATGTCGTTACGGAACGGAGCGGCAATGCTCTTCAAGGTCTTACCCGGTGCCGGGTATTCCCAGTCGGGAGCGACATCGGCGGCCGGAACCGCCAGATAGGGGCGGGTGGCGATGTCGGGGTCAGGGATCGATGAACCTGCCACTTCTCCCGAGAAGCCCTCGTACAGGAGCACATCGAGGTCGATGGGACGGGGAGCGTCGCGGTTCTCGGTGCGAACCCGACCGAGCCCCGCCTCGATTGCCCGGAGCACGTCGCGCAACTCTGCGGGGGGATAGTCAGTCGTGACGAGGGCGGCCGCATTGAGGAATTCCGGACCGCCACCTAGAGCGGGCGACCGGTAGCACGGACTCTGGGCGAGCACTTTGATGCCTTGTTGCCTGCGCAGCCGAGCGAATGCGATCGGGACATTGCTCTCTGGATCGATGTTGCTTCCCAATGAGATCACGGCACGAGTCATGGCGTGCTCCGAGTCCTGTGAATCGAAACCCCGACCGACTCGGCGAAGCGCAGCGCACCCGGTTTCTCGACGTCTACCTTGACCTCGACGATGCGGGCATCGGTGGCGAGACAGAGGGCTGCGATCTCTTCGGCGAGGCGCTCCACCAGCATGGGGGAACCTTGCTCGACGTGAGCGATGATCGCCTTGGCGACGGTGCGATAGTTGACCGCGTCGGCAATGTCGTCGCTCGCAGCCGCGGGAGCAAGGTCGACCGACATCGTCACGTTGATCACGACATCCTGCTGGTTAGAGCGTTCGTCGGCATTGATGCCAACGATCCCCCGCACGAGAAGGTCGCGAATGAAGATGTGGTCCATAGGCCAGAGACTACAGGGGGGCGATCTTGAGGCTTTAGGTGGGTGGTAATGCGATCTAGTCATCAGTCATCAGTCTTCAGCCAGAACGCCAGCCGATACCTTGCTCGCGGTCCTGACTGATGACTGATGACTGATGACTGATGACTGATGACTGATGACTTACCTCAGATGCGCTCCGCCGTCGACTCGCAGGATCTCTCCGGTGACGAACGGGTTGGTGATCAGAGCGAGGACCGCCATCACAACCGGTTCGGTGCCGCCGACTCGCTGTGCAGGGATTTCCTGCGCTAACTCCTTGAGGTAGGCGGAGTCCTTCCCCCGTGGCGGCAGGATCGCACCGAGCGCCACGGCGTTGACCCGGATTCGCGGAGCGAGCGACTCGGCAGCAGCGCGGGTGAAGGTGTCGAGCGCGCCCTTCGCCACCGTGTAGGAGAAATGGTCGGGGTAGGGACGCTGCGTTCGCCAATCGGAGACATTCACCACTACTCCCTTGAGGTCGCGGGGAAGCCTGGCGGCAAACGCCTGGGTGAGGAACACCGGAGCGGTCAGATTGATGGCGAGCGTCCGGTTCCAGGCTTGGGCGGTGACGTCGGTGAGGCGATCGTCGGGGAAAACCGCGGCGCTGTTGATCAGCACCTGTACTGGCGCCAGATCCCCGGCACCGTCGAGGATCGCCGCCGGATCAACGCCGAGATCGCCCGAGACAAGCGCAACCCTGACACCAAGCGCCTCGATCTCGGCGGCGGTGGCCTTTGCGGCCTCACCCGACGAATACGAGTGGAGCACGATGTCGGCGCCCGCTCCGGCCAGACCTAACGCAATTGCCTTTCCCACCCGATGGGCTGCACCGGTTACCAGGGCTGTGGCGCCGTTCAGGTCCATTGCCAGCGAGGCTAATGGCCCGGCCAAATGACGTCTGACCCGGGATCCGTTGGTTGATCGCCAAATACCGGACTGCGACTACCGTTTCACCCGTGGAATCAACCGATCCGAGACACGGCCGATGGATCTTGCCACTGATCATCGCGGCAATGGTCGTGTTGACCTATACGTTCGTGAACAGCCTGGAACCCGCCGCCGATGCGAGCGGGACCACCGGAGGCGATCCGCCGTTCCCCACGGATGCCACCAGCTCGACCACGAGCCTGCCACCTGAAATCGCCTCATTCATGGTGACGCTCGACATCTTCGAGAATCAAGCGATCGCCTTCCGCGATGAAGTGGTCGGGATCAACACCGACTGGGACAGCCGGTCGATCACCTTCGCCGAGGCTCGCACCAAGTTCCTCGAGGTCCAGGCCGACCTGGACGACTGGGAAAACTCGGTCACCGAGGTGAGTGGTGTTCCCGCGGATCTCGCCGCCGGCCATGTTGCGCTCGTCGTCGAGGTGTCCGACCTCTCATCCAAAGTTGGTGACATCGTCGCCGGCCTCATCGCACCGGACGACGGCACGCTGCGTCGTACCGCCGCCGCCGAGTTCACCGTGCAGATGGACGAGGTGCTCGCTGCGATCACCAACATCCGCAACATCGCCACCGGAGCGGCCACGACCACGACCACCACCATCGACGAAACGACGACGTCGACCACCGTGGTCGGAGACACGTCGACCACCTCCACAACGACCACCGAGGGCTGACGCTTCGTTCTGCCGTCTGCCATCTGCCGTCTGCCATCCGCCGTCTGCCATCTGCCATCTGCCATCTGCCATCCGCCTGCAACCTGCAACCTGCAACCCCCTGCTTGAATCCTTCAGCGTGACCGACCCCTTCACCGCAACTCCCGAATGACCCGCGTCCTCGTCCTCGGGTCGGGAGGCATGCTGGGACACAAGGTTCTCGAATGTCTGACGGTGGATCACACCGCCGTCGGCACGCTCCGCGGCGGACCTGTCGACGATCCGTACTACCGCATGCCAATGTTTCGGGACAACACAATCGTCAGTGGGGTGCGCGCCCACGACTGGTCGACGGTGAGCGGGACCATCGATGCGACCGAGCCCGAGGTGGTCGTGAATTGCATCGGGGTCATCAAACATCGCGACACCGGCAACGACGCCGACATGCAGATGACGGTCAACGCATTGTTCCCCCATCGCGTGGCCGAGTACTGCGAACCGCGGGGAATCCGGATGATCCATTTCAGCACCGACTGTGTGTTCAACGGAAGCCGGGGTGCGTACACCGAGGACGATGTTTCCGATGCCGAAGACGTCTACGGGCGCATGAAATACCTGGGTGAAGTGCCGGATCGTGAGCACGTTCTTACCCTGCGGACCTCATTGGTCGGTCGTGAATTGACGGTGTTCAAGTCACTGCTCGAGTGGTTTCTCGCCCAGCAAGGTGAGGTGCGGGGCTTCCGTAAGGCGTTCTTCTCGGGCGTCACCACCAACTGGATGGCCGACCTAGTTGCCAAACTGATCAGCGAGCATCCCGATCTCCATGGGCTGTATCAGGTCGCCGGTCCCCGAATCTCCAAATTCGACCTGCTCCACCTGTTCGCCGACGCCTACCACCGGGGTACCAAGATCATTCCCGATGACGACTTCGTGCTCGATCGCAGCCTGATCGGTGACCGATTCACCGCGGCAACCGGCGTGAAGCCGCCATCATGGGAGGCGATGGTCACCGCTATGGCGGGCGACCCCACACCGTATGAGGAGTGGAGATGACGAAACGGCCGCTGGAAGGCAAGCGAATCCTGGTGACCGGCGGCACCGGATCGCTCGGAAAGTTGTTGGTCAAGCGCCTGCTCGGCGGTGAGTTGGGCGACCCGGAGCGAATCATCGTGTTCTCGCGGGACGAGGCGAAGCAGCACGAGATGCGCCTCGACTACCTCCATCGCCGCGCCGCCACCGACGAGGCGATCTTCCGTAACTTCGAGCGCGAACTCGAATTCTGGATTGGCGACGTTCGCGACCTGTCGTCGGTGGCATCGGTCTTACAGCGCGTCGACGTCGTCTTCAACGCCGCCGCCCTCAAACAGGTGCCAACGGCTGAGTACTTCCCCTTCGAAGCGGTGCAAACCAACATCGGCGGAGCCGAGAACATCGTCCGCGCCATCCAGCACCACAAACTTCCCGTCGAGACGGTCGTCGGAGTCTCCACCGACAAGGCCTGCAAGCCGGTGAATGTGATGGGAATGACGAAGGCGATCCAGGAGCGGGTCTTCATCCAGGCGAACATGCGCTGCGGCGACACCCGCTTGGTGTGCGTGCGCTACGGCAACGTGATGGCGTCCCGTGGCTCCGTCGTTCCCCTCTTTCACGACCAGATCCGCCACGGTGGTCCGGTGACCATCACCACCGAGGACATGACGCGCTTCATGCTCAGCCTCGATGACGCCGTTGACACGGTGTTTGCGGCGGTCCGCATCGCCAAAGCCGGCGAGACCTTGGTACCAAACGCCCCGTCGTCGCGGGTCGTCGACATCGCTGCCGCCTTGATCGGTGACCGCAAGATCGAGACCATGGTCACCGGGATCCGCCCCGGTGAGAAGGTCCACGAGATCATGGTGAACGATGAAGAG
>JBBTKD010000102.1:0-2265 GCA_038059105.1 Actinomycetota bacterium
ACGAGGACCCGGAGATTCTTGCCCGCATCGCCGACGATGTCGCGTCGGCCGGTGAGCATGCGCAGAAAGAACAACGCAAACGATGTCTTGGTGGCGACCCCGGAGATTCCCGAGATCGACATGTGACCGCCCTTGCGGCCGTCGAAGAAGTCGAGGTCGACGAAGAGCGGCTCGCCGTCCCGGCCGAGTCCGACAGGAAGCGGCCGTCCCATCTCGTCGACGTACAGCGCCTTGTCCCTCGCGTCACCCTTCGCCCGGTTGACCTCTCCCCCCGGGTCCGGAGCGACCCACACCTCGGGCGAAACCCTCGTCACCGCAACCTGGGCGGACCGCACCTTTGCCGCGGGGAGCGAGCCTTCGTCGGCGATGCGAAACGTATCCGACTCGAAGGAGGCCCCTTCGTAGACGGCCTCGACCTCCGTGACGATCCCGTAGGTGGACACACGCCCCTTGCCCGGGACATCGGTGTCGACCACGACGAGATCGTCGAGTTGCAGATACTCGGCATCGGTCATGATTACGCGGAACTCGCGGGTGTTGGTGTGCTGACTGCCAATGACCCTGCCGACGCTCATGCCGCAGCCTCGACCGCACTGCGCAGCGACCGCAACACGAGACCGGCATCGCCGAGGCGATGGCGCAGATCACGCTCGAGGGCGCCGATCGGCACAAGGTTCTGTGGAGCGCGCGGATCGATGTGCGGCTCGGAGCCGACCGCGGGCAGGATCGCCGCCGACCGATCGGCAATCACGACGACCGCCGAAACATCGAGTGCGGCAGATGCCTCACATCGCACGATCCCGGCCCAGGAGTGGCCCCGAGCGCGATCGGCGAGCCGCAGATACCACGAGTAGCGACGGAAGCGTGCCTCGCCGATCGTGAACAACGGCGTACGGTATCCCGAAGGAAGGTCCCCGATGATCGAGGCGTGCGTTTCGGGGAGGTAGGAACGTCGGTGGCTCTTTACGTACCCCATCTTGGGGATGCTGGTGTACTCGTACAACGGCCCATCGGCCACCACGAAGTAGCCAGAGCGACCGAGGTCTTCGGCAAGGGCGGCCTCGGCGCGTCGCATGGCATCGTGGAATGCGGAGACCAGCGATGCCGGATCGTCGTCGGGAACCGCGGTCGACTCGAAGGTGAGCCCGAGAGGAAGGTCGGGAATTGCGGGAGCATGGCCACCCGAGAGAATCGCCATCCGGTGCACCGTCGGTCGCTCGATGGTGCTGCGCCGTTCTTGGCGCCGCCATACGACGGCGCCGACTCCGTACGAACCGCAGATTCCCGCAACCGGGCCGGTCGGGGTGTCGAGAACGAGACGGGCATCGATGCGACGCACTCCATCGACGAAGGCCACGACCGGAATGCCGTCATCGACGCCGGGGATCGGTGCCCACGAGCGATTCTCGACAGTGACGTCGACCGATCCCTCGGCGGGCGTGAGGGCATCATCGGGATCAACGGAGGCGCCGTACTCCGGAGCCCAACCCTCGACATGCAATCGCGTCATGGACGGCGATGGTAGCGACGGGGGGTGACGCTTCCCGGGCGGCCTCAGCGCCTCGGCACGAGCCGCAGCACGAAGCCGTCGCCAGTGACGAGATAGATCTCTCCGTCGCCTCCGCGCCCAAACGACTGCACCTGTCCGACCTGCCCCAGATCGGTCGTCCAGTCGTGCTCGTCGGTCACCGCACCATCGGCGTACCGGAAAGAGCGGACCCAACGCGCACACCAATCGCCATAGAAGTAGTGCCCCCACAACTCCGGGATCGCGCTTCCCCGGTACACGACGCCGCCCGTGATCGAGCATCCCTCGGCGTGGTCGTACGCAAAGATCGGCGGCGTCAACCCGGTGTCGTCACAGGTATCCACCTGGTAACACGAGAGCCCCTCGAGGATGGGCCAGCCGAAGTTCCATCCGCCCTCGGTGAGCGAGACCGCGTTGACCTCTTCCCACTGGTCCTGGCCAACGTCGCCAAAGTAAAGGAGACCGTCGACCGGATCGAACGTAAAGCGCCACGGATTTCGGACACCCTTGGCCCACACTTCGGCTCGCCCCCCGCCGTCGGCGAACGGGTTGTCGGGCGGAATCGCGTACGGGATCGCCGAATCGACGTCGAGGCGAAGAATGGCGGAGAGCATGGTGTCCGGGTTCTGGCCGTTGTGGTTGGGATCGCCAGCACCACCGCCATCGCCCAGACTCACCCACAGATACCCGTCGGGGCCGAACTCGAGTGTCCCGGAGTTGTGGTTTACGTCCGGTTG
>JBBTKD010000102.1:2365-14818 GCA_038059105.1 Actinomycetota bacterium
TCCAGTCCGAGGAGCGGAAGATCAGCGGGGGGAGGCGGTGTGCGATCGGGAGTCGGGATCGGAGCCGTGGTCCCCGGACCGGTGCTCACCCCGGAGGTCGTCGTGGTGCCATCCACCGTCGTCGTCGGTGCGGCGCTTCCCCCGCACGCGGAGAACGCAACACCAAGAACGGCGACGATTGCGAGTGAGTGCTTCACCGGGAGGAGAGGTTATACCCACCGGGGCCGCGCACAGAGGTGACGGCCGGCATGGGGCAGGGGCCCCCGTGCTCGGAGGAGGGTTGGGGATGGGGCCCCAACCCGGGTCTTGAAGATCCCGTCACAGCCGTCCGGCCTCGACGAAGCCGTTGAGCAGGAGAACCTGTCAGACGCCGGATGCCGGATGCCCGACGCCAGGCAACGGGAAACCGGCAACCGGCAACTCTCCCTACCGCCACCACACGACTTTGCGGCCTTCGAAGAGTTCGATGAGGGCCTGATTGACCGGGTCGGGTTGTTCGATCGGCGTGAGGTGTCCGGCGCGGGCGATGATCGAAGTGCGCGCCCCGGAAATTCCGGCCGATACCTCACGGATTTTGTCCGGAGGAATCAGGGTGTCCTCCTCGCCCCCGATCACGACCGTTGGCACCGAGATGGTCGGGAGGATCGCCGTCCGGTCCTTACGGTCCTTCATGCCCTCGATGGCCGCGACCAGGGTTTCATAGCGGGTGCTCTCCACCATCGATCGCAGCCGTGCCTGGGCGCGACGCGATGGTTCCCGGCCGAGCAGGTTTCGCACCATCTCATCGGCAAGAGCTGACTTCCCCCCGTCGAGGATTCGATCGATCATGGCATCGCGCCCGGTGCGAGCCTCGGCACCGTCGCCTCCCGCCCGGGTATCGACAAGGGCCAGCGACCGAACGACGTCAGGTCTCAGTTCCCACAGCGCCAGGGCGACGTATCCCCCCATCGAGTGGCCCACCACGTCAGCACCACCGACACCGAGCGCCTCGAGAAGCCCTGCGACGTCGTCGGCGAGCATCTCCATCGTGAGCACCGCATCCACTGTCGGGTCGGACCGGCCAAAGCCGCGCAAGTCGAGTGCAATGCAGTGACGCACGTGCGCCAGGCCCTTGAGTTGATCGAGCCAGAGGCTGTGGTCGAGCGGAAAGCCGTGGATGAACACCGCGGGCGGCCCGTCGCCGGACTCGCGGTAGAAGAGCATGTTTCCGTTGACGCGGGCATACGGCATGGGTGAAACTCCCGATCAAGGTGGCTTCGGCCCCAGTCTCACATACCTTGAGCCGTGGGGGTTGTGTCCGCTACCTGCGGTAGCGTCACGCCCTGTGAAACGCGGACTCGTGCTGTTGATCGCCATGCTCGCCGCGTGTGGGTCTGAGCCGTCCGCAACCACGGTTTCCCAGGACGGGATATCGGCAAGAACCACGACGACGCAGGTCGATCGAGGCGAAGCACCGCCGGGGACGGCCGCGCGGGTGCTCGAAGTCCTCGACGGAGACTCCATGCGCGTGCTCATCGAGGGCACCGAGGACGAGATACGACTCCTCGGCATCAACGCCCCCGAACCGGAAGAGTGCTTCGCCGACGAGGCACGCGCCATGCTCGCCGAAGCCACGGGCGATGACATCGTGATCGTCGGAGACGAACGAGATCAGTTCGGGCGCATCGTGGCATACGCCTTCGCCGGCTCCACGAATCTGAACCAGTGGATGCTCACAGAGGGTGGGGCCATCGCCATGAGTTCGCAGCACGAACTGCTGCCCGACTTCATTGCCGCCGAACAGGATGCGGTGGTGCGAGGCACGGGATTGTGGTCGATCGGTGTGTGCGCCACGACGAGCGGGGTGTTCATCTTCGAAGTCGAGTTCGACGCCCCGGGCCGCGACGAGGAGAACCTAAACGGTGAATTCGTCGTGCTCGGCAACGAGGGCGATAGCGCTGACCTCACCGGTTGGATCCTGCGCGACGAATCGTCGTCTCATAGGTTCGAGTTCCCGTCAGGGACCACGATCGAGGATGGCGGCTATCTCGTCATCCGATCCGGGTGCGGCACGAACACGACAGAAGAGCTGTACTGGTGTGAACCCGGAGCGGTATGGAACAACACTGGCGACACCGCCATCCTCGTCGACGACTCCGGGGCCTACGCGTCGCGCTTGCGGTATCTCGGGGACTGAGAGGTCCCCTCAGAACACCATGCGGGTACCACGGCAGTCGAGACAGAGACCGGTGATCGACGGCAGCGCGGCATGATCGCCGAGGGCTTCTGCGATCCTGCGCAACGCCGCAGCCGTTGCGATCTCCTTGCCGCACCGGTTGCACGTCCGCACTTCGCTGCGGACCTGGATCTGGAACCCAGCCTCGATCGCAGCGGGATCGACTCGCCGGTCGAGCGTGATGGCGCCGCGGGCGATCTCAGGGCAGCGGGTGAGGCAGGTGCCGCACGCGGTACAGGCTGCCGCAGAGAACCCGATCTCGACCAGGGCGTTCGATCTCCGCACCAGCAGAGCGCCGGTGGGACAACCGACGGCGCACGCCTCACAACCCGTGCATGTCGTCTGATCGAGCGTGACCAACCCCAGAGGGGAGACTTCGTCCCGCTCCGGACCTGCCACGCCGAGAGCGAGGGCGACCGCGACCGCGCCCAGGGGCCCAAAGGGATCGGACAACGCCGACAGGGGCGCCGCAGACTCCGGGACGGGTCCGAAGCAGGGCACGATACGACCGGTTACCGCCGAGCCCTCGATCCACTCCCGGGCGTACTCGACCACCGCCTCCACCCGCTGCGCCGCATCATCTTCCACCCCGCACGAACAGGCAGCGACCGCAACTGTGCTGAGGCCCATGAGGAGCGGGGCCACGATCCAATGGGGAGGAAGCATCCCGACACAGGGCACGACCAGCGGGTACCACCCGCCCGGGACGGCCGCGAGCGGCCCGCGGGAACAGACAAAGACCACCCCGGCGGCGCCACCCACCGCCGCTGCCAGTGTGGTGACCTCGGCGTAGAGTTGCGCCGACGTGTACGCCGGATTCACCATGGCTCCCGTCGGGCATACCGCCACGCACCGTCCACAGGACACGCACGCAACGCGATCGACGTCGATGGCGCCCCCATGCCAGGTAATGGCCCCGTGGGGACACGCGGCAACACAGGCGGCGCAGCCCCCGTCGGCACGGCACGTCTCCAGATCGACGGCGGGACCCGCCCGGTACTCCGGCACCGCCAGCGTCAGCAGGGCACGGCGGGAAACCCTCTCAGGGACGACCATCCGAATCTGCTCGGGCCGCGAACCCGCGAACGCAGCAGCATGAGCCATCAGCGCCTCGAGCCGCACTCGGAGCCGGGTCTCGTCGGAGTAGTCCTCCGGCCCCATGTCCAGCATCGGCACCCCGAGCGGGTCGAAACCGCCGCGCCGCAGGGCTCGCTGCACCGGACCGAGCGAGAACTCGCCCCGACACGCCGCTACCACGAGCGTGTCACCCTCCACGATCTCCGGCACCTCGGGCTTCACACACCAGCCCTCCAGCACGATCGCACCTAGGCGCTCGGCCGCCCCCGGCCTGAGGTGGTCGCCACACACGATCGCGGTCATCTCTTCCCATCCCCGTAGACGGCCCGCCGCACGAGATCCCCTTCGTGGATGAGGAAGGCCACCGCCGCCCCGCTCAGCGAGCCGTATACCCCGGTGCGGTCGTGGCGTACCAGGCTGCGGTGCAGCCGGGGGACCCAACGCCCGAGGGTGGCGGTCAGCTCCTCGAGCTCATGCAGCGCCGCTGTCACTCCTGCCTCGTCCCCCGACTCCCCGCATGCCTGCTCGCTCGCGCAAAGTCGTGCTCCCAGTTCGAGCTGCCACCCCACGTGGTCCGGAGCACGTCCGTCGTCGACGACGACCCCGTAGCGTCGCAACGCCGACTCGACCCGGGCGGCGATGGTGGCGGCGTCACCGGCCCTCACCGAACCGAGGTGCTGCGACTCCATCGGGCTACACAAGGCGCCATCGGTGCCGGACTCGAACAGGCGCACGTACTCGCTCTCGAGCGCCGCCTCGTTCGCGAGGGCGAACCGGTCGAGCCAGCCCCACACTGCGGGTGCAAAGGCGAAGGCGTCAAGCCCGAGCGTATCGAGCACGGTGCCGGCCTGCTCGAAGGCCTCGCGATCATGCGTCCCCGGGCGGGCGAAACCGCGGGACAGGAGGCGGAAGCACCCCTGGCGGAGGTGCGCCACATCGGCCGTCGAGTTCACGGCGGACCCCCTCGCCGTCACGGTTCCGTATCCGTCAGTCGTCGTCGCGGTCGGGCAGGAACTCATACACGAGCGCCGACCCGAAGGCGAGCATCACGCCGAGGACGAACAAGGCCGGAGCAAACTGCATACGCGGGTTGCTGTTGGCCACCGAACTGTTGCCCCATGGAGCCGCAAGGCCGACGTAGCTGAACACCATGAGCGTGACCCCGGCCACCACCATGCCGACCGTCAGTGCCTTACGCATCGAGTGCCACCTCCTCGTGTTCGAGTTCGACGATGGGGAGGACCTTCATGAAGGCCCCGATGGCGAGCGCTCCAAGTGCGATCAGCCCGAGCACGACCAAGAACTCGACCCAGCTCGGGGAGTAGGAGCCTTCGGCGTACGGAAGCAAGGTCCCATGGGTCTGGGAGGGCACCGCGATCAGGTAGCGCTTGCCGATGGCGCCGAGGTTCACCGCCAAACCCGAGGCCACGAGCCATCCGAGGCGCCACCGCTTCGTGAGCGCCTGATACACCAGCACTACCAGCGGCACGACGAGCAGCGCAACCGACGTCCAGAAGATCCAGGCGTACTCCCCCC
Organism: Actinomycetota bacterium; assembly: GCA_038059105.1. Taxonomy (GTDB): domain Bacteria; phylum Actinomycetota; class Acidimicrobiia; order Spongiisociales; family UBA11373; genus UBA11373. The sequence continues at coordinate 7,194 of JBBTKD010000102.1, forward strand.
AGAGCATCTCCCGGGTCACCCGCAGTTCGCGCTCGCTGCCGGCGTAGGTCGCCGTCAGCAACTCGGTGATCATGAAGTAGAGGTACACGAGCAGCAGGATCATCATGAAACGCCCGAGCCAGGCGAACACTGGAGTGTTGAGCCCGACGTCGCGCGCCAGGTGCTTCCTCACGATCGCCGCCAGCACGATCAGCAGCCCCGTACCCGAGACCCCGGCGAGCACGACGAACGCCGGAGCCTGCAAAGCGCTGTACCAGCCGGGTCTCCCGACCTGGAGGCCGAACACGAAGCCAAGGGTGCTGTGTGCCACGATCAGCATGGGCAGAATGCTGACCGCCAGCCAGAATGTGGCCTTCTGGTGCCGCTTGCGTTCGGCCTCGGTGTCCCGGTAGCCGACCGCCACCAATCGATGGAGCCAGCGGAGTCTGCTCTCCTGCCGAGCCAGCAGCGCAGCATCGCGTCGACTGGTCAACCACAGGTACACCAGACTGGCGAAGAGGTACCCGGCGACCACCATCGTGAACGTCCCGAAGAACGGCGACTGCGGTCGGGCGTACCGGAAGAGATTGACGATCCCCCGCAGCGGCTGCCCGAGATCGACGATGATCGCGATGGCACCGAGGACGAGCGACACCACGGTGAGTAGCTCTGCCATCCGCGCCAGCGGACGCAAGTGCGTCAGATTGAGCAGCCTGATGACGACGGCGATCGTGATGCCGGCAAAGCTGACCCCGACAAAGTACACGACGAAGGTGATGTAGAGGCCCCAGGTGGCACCTCCCATCGTGCCGACGTTGCGCATGCCGGTGACCGTCATCCCCTGACTGAACTCACGGGAGTAGGCGAACAGGCCGAGGAGCACCAACGCCCCCGTCCCGATCATGAACAGCCGCCAACCCCGTGTGAGTTGCCCGACGCCTCTCGGCAACCCACCGGTCTGTGTCACTGTGGCCATGGTCACACCCTCGCCTTCACGCGTTCGATCTCCCGATCCTCCTCGCCGGGCGGGTTGCCGCCGAAGTAGAAGACGCTGGGCTCGGTCCCGGCCTGCTCCAAGAGACGAAAGTAGGGCCGCTCGTTGAGCATGACGCCGAGGGGCCCGTCAGGGTCGTCGCGGTCTCCGAAGACCAGCGCCGACACCGGGCAGGTGGAGACACACGCCGGCAGCAGTCCCTTCTCGACTCGGTGCACGCAGAAGGTGCACTTCTCGATGACGCCCTTGAAGTGGCCGCCACCGGCGGTGCGACGCCGCTCCTCGCCGTACTTCAGATCGAGGTCGGGGTTCTGGTACGGGGGAACCACGCCCCCGGTCACCTCGGCGAGATCGGGATCGCTCCAGTCCAGGTACTGCACGCTCTTCGGCTTCGCCCAGTTGAAGTAGTTGACTCCATAGGGGCACGCCAGCTCGCAGTAGCGGCACCCGATGCACCGATCGAAGTCGGTGAGCACGAGACCGTCCTCCCGCTTGAAACGAGCTCCCACGGGGCACACCTTCACGCACGGGGCGTTGTCGCAGTGCTGACACGGTCTCGGCAAGAAGGACAGCTTGGTGTCGGGGAACTCTCCCGATTCCAGACGGAACACGTACATCCAGAACACCGACTCGACCGTGTTGTTCTCGATCTTGCATGCCTCCATGCAGGCCCGGCATCCCTGGCAGCGGTCGAGATCGACCGCCATCGCGTAGCGCGCCATCAGCCCTCACCTCCCGCCCGCGACACCCGGACCTTGACGAGGAACGTGGCATCGGCCGTCTGCCCCGTATATCCCTCACCGGTGAAGTACAGAGTGTTGGGCGTCGGGCCCTGGCTCTGCCCCGCGTTGAGTGGGTGGGTCCACCCCCCGAAGTGGTGCGGCATCCCGACCGTGTCGGGCCGCATGCCCTCGGTCAGCGCCGCCCACGTCTTCACCCGCCGGGTCTCGCCGGTGATCGCGTTGTGTGACTCGACCCAGACCTCGTCGCCCTCGCCGATCCCCCGGGCGGTCGCGGTCGCAGGATTGATGTCCAGGCGCGAGCGGGGGGCCAGCTCGACGAGCAGCGGGATGTTGGTGGTGCGTGATTGCTTGTGCTCCACCAGCTTGTAGCTGATCAGGTACAGGTCGTAATCCGGTGGCGAGCCCTCGTAGGTGGGATCTCTCCAGGTCGGCAAGGGCGTGTAGTCCTGCCAGTAGATCTGCTCCGCGCCCTTCGTCTTCATCGCTTCCTGGGCGAGGAGCAGGCTCTCTCCGTAGAGCCGATGCCGGGCCCCGCCAAAGGGGGGATCCGCGGCGTAGCCGTAGATCTTCGACGGGGGTATCTTGCCCTTGACGAACACGCCGTTCCCCTCGAAGAAGGCGACCCCACCGGGGATCTTCTTGAAGTTCGCCCATTGGTCGAAGATCTCCCGCACGGTCGGCTTGGCGTCGAGGGGCAGGGCGAACTCGCTCTCCTTCATGCCGAGCGAGATGTTGACCTGGTCGAGATAGCCACCCTCTCCGTACAGGACTCCGATTCTCTCCACCAGGTCGAGGTAGATGTCGATCTCACCCCGCGACTCGAAGAGCGGTTCCATGGGTGGCACCCGCAGAGCGGTGGCCTCGACGATGCCATCGGAGGCGGAGAGGGGACCCTCATACTTCTCGATCGTGGCCGCCGGCAGGACAACGTCGGCGTAGTAGTCGGCCGTCTCCGAAATCCACGGCCCGATCACCGCCACAAACCTGAACCGCTCGTAGCCCGCCATCATCGCCTGCTGGTCCGTGAATCCTCCCAGCGGGTTCACATGGTGGAGAATGGCGACCTCGGGAATCTCCTCGACGCCGTACTTGGCCGGGTCGGCCATCACCTTGGCGACGATCCCCGGGTGCCCCGTGTTGATCGGGTAGTACTTGCTCTTGGCCAATGTGAAGTCGTAGGGCGGGTCCTTCACCTCGAGGTTGCCGAAGGCCTCGTAGTTCTTGTTCACCTTCCACGCGAAGTCGCTGCGCAGGCCTCCGGCGGCGCCAACCGCACCCACCAGCATGGCGACCATGGTCATGGCGCGCATCGCCTGGAAGCCGAGCTCCTGCTGTGCCATGTGATACGACATGATCCCGACGGGGCGGTAGGGGAGCTCGACACCATCGATCACGGTGGTGCTTCCGATCTGGGCGTTCTCGCCGAATTCCTCAGCGACGCGCGCGATGTCCGCAGCGCGCAGGCCGGTCACCTCGGCCGCCCACTCCGGGGTGTAGTCGGCGAGGTGGCGCTTGAACACCTCGAAGGCGGTGAGGTAGAGGTTCCCGCCCAGCAGGAAACTCCCCTCGAGGGCCGGATCGGCCGCGGCATCGGCGGAAACCGCGTTGTTGGCGGCCCGATCGAACACCTGGGGGAGGCCATCGGCGTCACGCAAGAACCTGCCGTCCTCACCCACAAGGTGCGGCCCGTCGGTGTAGGTCGAGAGATACGGCACGTCGAGATAGCCCTTCTCGATCAGCTGCTGACACAGCGCCAGGGCCAGCGCCAGATCGGTGCCGGGCTTGATGGGGAGCCACAGGTCCGTGAATGGACCGGCGCCGCGCAGCCGCGGGTCGATGTGCACCACCTTGAGGCCGCGAGCGCGAGCCTTTACCAGCTGCTGGTTCCAGGTGAGCCAGCAGAACTTGTTCCCGCCGGCGTTGGTGATGTTCCAACCCCAGGAGATCAGGTAGTTGACGTGATCGAAGTCGGGGTGCTGCACGCCGTGCATCCCGATCGTGTACTCCATCGCCCGATACCCGGTGTCGGAGCAGTAGGCGCCGTGTCCCAGCTTCGAGCAACCGAGGGCCTTGGTGAAGGCATCGTCGTAGAAGACCTTTGCCTTGCTACGGCCCTTCTGCCAGAGCACGAGCTTGGGATTGCGGGCACGGACCTCGTTGACGCGGTCCGCGACCAGCGCCAGCGCCTCGTCCCAGGTGGCGCTGCGAAACTCACCGGTGACTCCCTTGGCATTGGTGCGGATGAGCGGCGTCTTGACCCGGTTGGGGTCGTAGATGGCGCTGATCTGGGCCTGCCCCTTCGGGCAGAGAGTCCCGAGATTGCGGGGATTGCCGGGGTGCCCCTCGAACTTCACCACCCGTCCGTCGATGCGGCGGGCGATCATCCCGCAGTCCTGCTTTCCGATCCAACAAGTCGTCGGGACGAAGTCCTCGATGAGAGGGAGCGGGGTGGCGCCCCGGCCGGAGGCGCCTCTGAAAACGTCGAAATCTCCGAAAAGGAGTCGCCTCCCGGCGACGACGGCGCCAGCTGCTGCCGATCCCTGGAGGAACCTACGTCGGGTTACGGCCATGCGCCCACCTCTCTCAGGTGGGGAGGATTGTCCTGGGCCGAACGGCGGCCGGGTAGGGGCTTAGGTCCCAGGCCATCCGACGAAGGTCACTCAGTCGTTTCGAAGACCGCCATAACCCAGCCGTAGGCGGCAACGGTCGCGGACAGGCCCACGGTGGCCGCCCCTAGCGCGACGACGTGAAGGATCTCCGCCTTCGTCGCCCCGGCGGCGACGGCGCGGCGGACGTTGGACCGCACCGCACTGGGCGCCGACGGCGATCCCCAGCTTCACCAGGCGGCGCTCCTTTTCACTCAAGGGTCCCGCAGTGTCCGAGGCAGCACCGACGACGTCGATGGCACCGACGACGTCGGGAAACGCCGCCCGGAACCGGGAGTACACCTCGGGAAGATGATCGATGTTCACTCCGAACCTCCCTCTTCTTCGTCACGACCTCTCCGGAGTTCTCTCAGGCTCTCCCCGACACTCCGGAAGAGACCGGGAAGTCGGCGCGCCCCGAACAAGAAGACGACCGCCAGAAAGATGAGCACAAGTTCCAGGGGTCCCAGGTTTGCAGCAACCGGCATCGGGCCTCCTTCACCTCATCCGTCGCGGTCACTCCGCGATTCCGGGGAGTTCGGTCGACTCCCCACAGACGGTAGCCTTGCCCGGTGCCCGTGGACCGCCTACAGCGCCCGCTCCGCGATCTGCGGATCTCGGTCACCGACCGCTGCAACTTCCGCTGTACCTACTGCATGCCCAAGGAAGTCTTCGGTGACGACTACGAGTTCCTGGCCAGGGATCTGCTGCTCAGCTTCGAGGAGATCGCCCGGGTGACGACCGTCGCGGCGCGCCTCGGGGTGACCAAGGTTCGTCTCACGGGAGGAGAGCCGCTGTTGCGCAAGGGCCTGCCTGATCTCGTCGCGATGCTGGCAAGCATCGATGGCGTCACCGACCTCACCCTCACCACCAACGGATCGTTGCTCGCCCGCGATGCCGCCGTCCTCGCCGTCGCCGGGTTGCGACGGGTCACCGTCAGCCTCGACTCACTCAACGATGCCACCTTCATGGCGATGAACGACGCAGGGTTTCCGGTCTCCCGGGTGCTCGAGGGCATCGACGCGGCTGCTTCCGTCGGACTCGGGCCGATCAAGGTGAACGTCGTCGTGAAGCGCGGCGTCAACGAGTCAGGCGTGGTCGACATGGCGGAACACTTCAAGGGCACCGGCCATGTCGTGCGATTCATCGAATACATGGACGTCGGGCACAGCAACGGGTGGCGCCTCGATGACGTCGTGCCCGCCGCAGAGATCGTCGCCGCGATCGGCAAGCGATTCCCCCTCGATCCGATCGCTCCGAACTATCCCGGTGAGGTCGCCAACCGCTACCGCTACCGCGACGGCACCGGCGAGATCGGGGTGATCGCATCGGTGACGCAGCCGTTCTGCGGGTCATGCTCCCGGGCCCGTCTCTCGGCCGAAGGCCAACTCTTTACCTGCCTGTTTGCGACCGCAGGCCACGATCTCCGTGCACTGCTACGAGGTGGGGCGAGCGACGACGACCTCGAGTCGGCGCTACGCGCGGTGTGGGGTGTTCGCACCGATCGCTATTCCGAGATCCGTTCTGCCGCAACCGCTGGATGGCAGAAGGTCGAGATGTCGTACATCGGCGGATGACGCCGGGTACCGACCTGACAGCGGTAGCGTGAGCTCGATGGATCCCAACGATCGCCTGCGCCTGGGCAAGATGACCCACCCGGTGCGCGGATTCCTCCACGGAGGTGCAGCTGCCCTCTCCCTCGTCGGAGCAGTCTTGCTCCTCACCCTCACCCCCGGCGGACCGACGCGTCGCCTCTCATTGTTTGCATTCGGGCTGAGTCTCGTTGCGATGTTCACAACGAGTTCCCTCTACCACTCGATTCCGTGGCAGGCGGAATGGAAGAAGCGGATGCAGAAGCTCGACCACACGATGATCACCGTGCTCGTCGCAGGGACGATGACCCCGATCGCCGCAATCGTTCTCGACGGCTGGTTGCAGTGGTCGACGCTCGGGGTGCAATGGGGGATCGTCGTCTTCGGCGTGTTGTACAAGGCCCGCACCAAGGTGGCGCGACATTGGGTTTCGGTGGCGCTCGCCACGACACAAGGCTGGCTGGCCATCTTCATCTTCTGGCCCCTGGCCGAACGGCTTCCGTGGACCGCGCTGCTGTTGATCAGCCTCGGAGGGATCCTCTACACCGTTGGAATGGTCTTTCTCGTGACCAAGCGTCCCCGGTTGTGGCCGCGGGTGTTCTCATACCACGAGGCCTTCCACGTGCTCGTGGTAGCGGCAGCGGCGATCCACTTTGGCGCAATCGCCGGATACGTCTCGCGCTACGGCATGTAGCACGCGACCTCAGCCAATCAGGCTGGCGACATCCCCATGCGGCGCTCAAACACCTCGGCCTTGTGCAGCACCGCGGTGGGGAGATCCATCACCTTCTGCTGCAGTTCCCTCGCTCGAGCCGTCAGACCGGTGAGGTTCTCGATGCCCCAATCGCGGATCAACGGCAGCATCACGCGATCGTGGTGGATTCGAAGGTTGTAAACACCGGCGCGAGCCATCTCGACAGCCCTCCTCACGAATCCCGGGATCGAGGTGCCCGGCATGGCGAAGTTGCTGAACACGCGATGGATCGCCTCGAGCATCGTGTCCGGCTCTTGCTCGAGGAGTGCCGCGGCAACGCCGCGATAGAACAGGAAGTGATGGTTCTCGTCGGCGGCGATGCGAGCCATGATCTCGTAGGCCACGGGATCGTCGGCGAGTTTGCCCGCGTTGCGGTGGCTCACCCGCGTGGCGAGTTCCTGAGCCGAGGTGTAGACGAAGAGTGCGGCGAGGTCGGACCGTCCGGTGTGGTGACCTGCCTCCATCGTCTTCAGTCGATCATCTTCAAGAGCGCGCGGATCGCAATTACGCGACGTGAGCAAGTATGAACGCAGGGCAATCGAATGCTGGCCCTCTTCCGCCGTCCACAAGTGGGTCCAACGCTCCAGCGCGGATCCCTTAGGCATGTGCGACGCGATCTCGGCGTGGTAGTACGGAAGATTGTCTTCGGTGAGCAGATTGAGCACGAGCGAGGTGCGCACCTCGGGTGACAGAGTGGCCTGCGACTCATCCCATGGCTCGTCGCGGAAGCTGCGACCCTGCTCCCACGGCACGAAGTCGTGTGCGTACCAGTGCTGGCGACGCTCGCGGTGCTCCGCCATGAGACGCTCGACGACGGGCTCGACCGTCGCGACAAGTTCGAGGTCTTGTTCTCTGGACACCGGAACCCCCTGGGGTGAGCGCCGGGAGACTTCCCGGCCCTTTCCACGATAGCCGTTG
>JBBTKD010000103.1:0-2978 GCA_038059105.1 Actinomycetota bacterium
GAGTCTGGGCCGTGTCTCAGTCCCAGTGTGGCTGATCGTCCTCTCAGACCAGCTACCCGTCGTCGCCTTGGTGAGCCGTTACCTCACCAACAAGCTGATAGGCCACGAGGCCATCCCGGAGCAGCGGACTATTTCCTCGGTCGACCATGCGACCATCCGAGGACATCCGGCATTAATCCAAGTTTCCCTGGGCTATTCCGGTCTCCGGGGCAGGTTCCTCACGTGTTACTCACCCGTTCGCCACTAGGTAACCCAGTCCGCTTACGCGGACCGGGTTCCTCGTTCGACTTGCATGCATTAGGCACGCCGCCAACGTTCGTCCTGAGCCAGGATCAAACTCTCCAACGACTGATCGGGCCCGAAGGCCGTGATCTCGTAGTTGTTCGAGTTTGGTGTGCGAGCATCTGGCCAAACCGTCTGCTCGCTTCTGGCATCAGTTGTTGTCACTGATGCTTGCACCGGTTCGAACACCGGTGCTCCAATCGAGTACGGCCTTCCGGGCGCGGTGAGCAAGCCCACCGACCTGGAAGGCAAAACTGGCTTTTGGCACATTGTTCAGTTGTCAAGGAGCCGAGTCGCACCGACTCCCGGCGTGCGCGAAGACGCGACACCGGGAAGCGGGGACGGGATGGTAGCACTGGCCCCAGACCAGTCAAAAGCAGCATCCCGCCGCGTTTCGGGTCATCGGTCCGCCGGCTGCGTGACTTGAACCGGGGGCCCTCGGCCGGGCCACTCGAAGCTGCGATCGGGTACCGGAAGGCCCCGATTGCGGTCGCTACCCTCCCCCGACGTGCCTCATCCACTCGACATCCTCGCCTCGCGGGGCCTTGTGCAGGACGTCACCGACCCAGACGGCCTCCGCAGCGCTCTCACCGAGGAACGCGTCACCTTCTATTACGGGGCCGATCCAACGGCAACGTCGCTCCACATCGGCAATCTCATCGGGATCATGGCAATGGCGTGGCTGCAGCGGAGCGGTCACCGCCCGATCGCACTCGCCGGAGGTGGCACGGGGCGCATCGGCGATCCCTCGGGGCGCGATGACGAGCGCGAACTGCTCTCGGAGGACAAGATTGCCTCCAACATCGCCCGGATTCGCGAGCAGCTGAGCCGGGTCATCGACCTCAGCACGCCGGAGAAGGGTCTGATCCTCGACAACAACGCCTGGCTTAGTTCCTTGCGGTATGTCGAGTTCTTGCGCGATGTGGGCAAGCACTTCTCGGTGAATCAGATGATCGCCCGCGAGTCGGTTCGCAGGAGACTCGAGGAGCGTGAACACGGGATCTCGTACACCGAGTTCTCCTACCAGCTCCTCCAGGCCTACGACTTTGCCCACCTCTACCGGTCCGAAGGTTGCACTCTCCAGATCGGCGGATCCGACCAATGGGGCAACATCACCGCTGGCGTGGATCTCACCCGGCGTATGCACGGCGGAAAGGTCTTCGGCCTGGTGTGGCCATTGGTCGAACGCGCCGACGGGAAGAAGTTCTCGAAGTCGACCGGCGAAGCGGTGTGGCTTGCGGCCGACGAGACGAGCCCATACGCCTACTACCAGTGGTTTCTCAATGTGCCCGATGCCGATACCGCGCGGTTCCTGCGGCTGTACACATTTCTCCCCCTCGACGACATCGCCGCTCTCGACGCCGAACTCGCTGCCGACCCGGCCAAGCGCGCCGCGCAGCGCGTACTCGCCGATGAGGCCACCCGCATCATCCACGGTGAGTCCGGTCTGGCGGAGGCGCACCGGGCGAGCGAGGTGCTCTTTGGTGATGCGCCGTACACCGGCCTCGACGCCGGCACCCTGCGCGATGCCTTTGCCGGTGCCCCCGCGGTGGACATTCCCGCCGGAAAGCTGCCGCTGGGACTCCTCGATGTCATGGTCCTCGCCGGGGCCGCCGCCAGCAATGGCGAAGCGCGCCGACTGATCGAACAGGGCGGGGTCACCCTCAACAACGCCGCGGTCACCGAACCCACAGGAAAAGTCACCAAGGCCAACTTGCTCGGCGGCACGACGATCGTGCTCCGCGTCGGCAAGAAACGGCACTTTCTCGCCCACTTTGGGTGACCTGTGGACAATCCCCGCGCGGAGAGCGGTCGACCGTTAACGTAGCGCGCGGAGATACAACAACCCATGCCTCGCCATACGGCGGGCGCCCTGGCGATCGTGCTGGTTGCCACCGCCTGCTCTGTAGAGCCCATCGAGGATCCGGGGATTGGAGCGGGCGGCCTCACGACGACGGTCTACGCGGCCGACGGCTCGGTATTGACCGAGTGGCACGCGGAGCAGGATCGCGTCCTCATCACCTACGACGAGTTGCCTAAGCATCTCGTCGATGCGGTCGTCGCCATCGAGGATCGGCGCTTCTGGATCCATCCCGGCGTCGACGTGCGGGCGGTAGCCCGGGCGACAGTCGAGAACCTAGAAGCCAACGACATCGTTCAGGGCGGCTCGACGATCACCCAGCAGTACGTGAAGAATGTCCTGCTCAGCGATGACGTCACCTTCGAACGCAAGGCCGAGGAGATCGGTCTCGCCCTCCAACTCGAAGAGACCCTCACCAAGATCGAGATCTTTGAGCGGTATGCCAACACGATCTTCGTCGGTGAGAGTGCCTACGGTCTCGGCGCCGCAGCCAAGCGGTACTTCGGCAAGCACGTCTCCGATCTCACCCTCGGCGAGTCGGCGCTGCTCGCCGGAATGATCGCGGCACCCTCGGACCTCAACCCGTACGACCACCTCGAAGCATCGCTGGAGCGGCGTCAGGTGGTGCTCGACATCATGGTGGAGCTCGGGTGGGTCAACGCCTCGCTCGCGATCGCCGCGGCCGCTGAACCCGTCGCTCTCGCTCCTCGCGGTGAGTCCGACCGGATGCGTTTCCCCTATTTCACCGACGAGGTGCGACGCAGCCTCCTCGAGAATCCCGCGCTGGGTGACACGCCCGAGGATCGTTGGAACACCATCACGGGAGGGGGACTGC
>JBBTKD010000104.1:0-1743 GCA_038059105.1 Actinomycetota bacterium
TGCAGCATGCAGCATGCAGCCCCGTCGGATCTGTTCGAGAGAGGTCGGCGTGGAGAACCCTGACGTGGTCGACCCGAGATGTCGGCGCTGCAGGCTGCAAGCTGCAAGCTATTTCCTTGCGACAAGCACCCTGAAATCCCCCAACCCCCGCGGGTGCAACAGTGTCTCCGCTTCTGTGACCTGGCTGCGCAGCTTGAGGCGTTCCATCGTGTTGCCGCGACGCGCCTCTTCGAGTTCTGCGTGGCGCAGTTCGCTGAGACGCTCCCGCAGACCCCACTGAGCGAGGAACTCTGCCTGGGTGGAGTACTCGGTGAATGCACCGGACTCTTCGGCAACTGCGATGAGCGCCGAGAAGTCGACATCCATCGTGATGTCGGTCGCACCGGGGTCGAGCAACGGATCGGGTCCGAGGTGGTGCGCCCGGTAGGTGCGAACCGTGCCCTGAGCGCGCCGCGGGGCGAGACCGACAGAAGTGTCCCCGTAGTCGATCACGACAACCGCACCGGTCTCGAGCGATGCGAGCGCCGAGCGCATCCAGTCCTCCGCGGCGAGCTGCACTTCGACGCGTGATCCGAAGGAGAGGTCGGGGGCATACCGCTCGACCCAGGTGAGCACCTCGGGACGAGCGACAACCCTCGTGGTGATGAGATGGCTATCGGCGGGTGTAACAGTTTTTGCGGAGGCTGGAGGCTGGAGGCTGGAGGCTGGTCTACTGGTCACGGCCTCCTCCTCCCAGCCATGCTCGGTGCGCACCGCAACTGCCGCCGGAAGGTTGTCGAGAAGTTCGTTGGCGATGATGACCGCGGAGCCGACGGCGGCTTGATCGAGCGAAGACAGCACCGTCACCTCGGGGAGACGAGAGCGAAGACTCTCCCGGGCAGCGGGTGAAACCTCGACGGCGATACCGGTGGTATCGGGAACTGCGGGGAGCAATCCTGCGAGCAACGACCCGCTCCCCGCCCCGCAATCGATGACCGTATCGAGGTGACCGATCCTATCCCGCTCCGCGGCGACGAACCGGGCCAGCGTGTCGCCGAACAGCGGACTGACCTCCGGGCTGGTGAGAAAGTCGCCGGTGCGATGCGAGCGCAACCGCCCCGACCCAAAGAACCCAAACTCGCCGTCGTATAAGGCGAGTTCCATAAACCGATCAAACCGCATAGGCCCGAGAGCAGCGATCTCAGCGAGGACGCGAGGCAGGAGCACGGCCACCATTGTGGACGGTCGACCGACCGCGTGGTTATTGCCCATCGCGGGAGGCACCCGGAGGGCGCCGACCTATCGCAGGAGGGCCCGAAGGGCCCGACGATTGCGGAGGCGGCCGCAGGACGCCGACCTCTTCACACCCACCCCGGCCACGTTGCGTGGACGATCACGAGCGGCGACTGCGACATCCAGTGGTCGAACTCCCTCGCGGCGCGCTCCGCCGACATGCCGTGGCCGGAGACCATCACCTTCTCGAGCAGGGCCTTGCGCAACGCCCGGTCCGGCACGAACTCGGCAACTGCGGGCACGTCAGCGGTGGCGCCGCGGGTGAAATGGATGGTGAGCGAGGGATTGGCCTTGAGGTTGGCGTACCAATCGCGCTTGCCCGGTCGGCCCGAGATGTAGAGAGTGCGATCGATGTTGTGAAGGCCAACCTGGATGCGGTGCGGGTTCTTGCTGCGTCGGCCGATGGTCGAAATCTCGACCATTCCTCCGCGCGCCAATGCGGTGATCACCGGATCGGTCATCCGGCTCCTT
>JBBTKD010000104.1:1843-15912 GCA_038059105.1 Actinomycetota bacterium
CGCACCTCGCGGAACACCGCCAGCCCACCGACCCCTGAGTCGTACACCCCGATCATGGACGGGAAGGCTACGGGGTGTCGGGGGATGCGAAGGCGAACATGCAGTCGGCCTCGATCCGGGCGAAGGGGAACTCCGCCGCCCACTGCGTCCACCCATCGCCGTAGCGGGGGTGGTACACCTCGGCGCAGTACCCGGCAAAACCGGGATCGGCGTCGAGGCGGGTCTCCATCGCCGTTCCGTGCACCGTCACCGCCAGCGACTGGCCCCGGGTGTGGGTGGCGCTCACCGCGGGTCTCCGCCGGATGTGCCGGAGACGCACGGAGTCGGACGACGACCCGAACCAGAACGTCCCCCGGTAGAACAGCCCGTCGACGAGGGACACCCGCGGCCGGCCGTCGGCCGTCACCGTTGCCAGGGCCAGCACGCACACCCCGGTGAGAGTGGCGGTGAGCTCGGATGCGCCGAGCCGGCGCTCCGGTGGGTGTGGATCTCCAGGAGATGCGGCCCCGCCATCGCGTAGGAACGGTCGAGGAGACCCTGGAGAATGCGCAGATCATCGGCGGTCTCGTGCATCGGTTCCCCCGGTCGTCGGGCGGGAGCCTATCCCAGGGTGCCTACCGTTTCCCACATGCGCTTCATCCCAGACATCGCGGCCGAAGTCCCGATCACCCCCGACGGCACCCTGAGCCGGGTGCTCCACCGCGACGACCGCCTGCGCCTCGTCGGGTTCGCCTTCGATGCCGGGCAGGAGTTGACCGAGCACACCGCTGCGGTCCCGGTGGTCATCCAGGCGCTCACCGGCACCCTCGACGTCACCGCCGGAGGCGAAACCGTTCGCCTCACCCCCGGGGGATGGGTCGCACTGGCCGCCTCGGAATCCCACACCGTGGTCGCCCTCCAGCCGAGCGTGCTCCTGCTCACGATGCTGCACAGCCAGCACAATCCACTTGACCCTCACGCAACGTGAGGGTCAAGTGGTCGATCACAGCGGCACAGCAAGGAAGGACCATGACCCCCGAGGAATCCCTGGAAGTGTTCGGCGACTTCGACCCCGCCCAGTACGAGAAGGAGGCCAGGGAAAGCTGGGGCGACACCGACGCCTACCGCGAGTCGGCACGGCGCACCAAGGGCTACACCAAGCAGGATTGGCTGCAGATCGGCGCCGGGAGCGAGGAGATCAACCGGGCGTTCATCGCCCTGATGGAGACCGGCGTTCCCGCCGACGGCCTCGAGGCCAGGGCCGTCGCCGAACGTCATCGCACCCACATCACCAGGTGGTTCTACGAATGCACCCCGGAGATCCACGCGGGCCTCGGGCACATGTACGTCGCCGACCCCCGGTTCACCAGGAACATCGACAAGGCGAGGCCGGGACTGGTGAAGTACATGTCCGAGGCGATCGCGGCGCTGTGGAGGTGAGTGGTCGAAAGGGCCCGACGAGGAAGCCGGGGCCGCCATACCGGGTCCGATAGCTCTCGACCCGGGGGTCTCCAATCGACGGTGATCGGTGTGCCCCCGGCCGAGAGGGCACGCCGGTTCCGGACGCTCGTTCGATGACAACCGGCAGGACCGCGTAGCATCGCGGCCGAGTGAGTGTGCACCGGCTGGCGAGTGTTGGGGTGATCGTGTGTGTCGCCGCGCTGTGGGCGGGCCCGGTGGCGTTCGCCGGTGAAAACGGCGAGCCCGACCGCGGCAGCATCGGCTTTACGTTCGACGACGGTCCGCAACCGACGTGGACGCGGGTCGTGCTCGACGTTCTCGACCGGTACGGCATCAAGGCCACCTTCTTCGTTCAGGGATGGAGGGTGGAGAGGTATCCGGAGCTCGCACGGGAGATCGTGTCACGCGGCCACAGCATTCAGGTTCACGGTTTCTCGCACACCGCCTTCACCAGGCTCACCGACGTCGACCTGGTCGCCGAGTTGCGGCGCACGAGTGATGCCATCTTCGAGGCCACCGGGCTACGGCCGACCTGCGTTCGACCGCCATACGGTGCCGCCAATGACCGGGTCCGCCGGGTGATCGCCGAGTTCGGCCTGAAGACGGTGATCTGGGACGTCAACTCCGTCGACTACTCGACCCGGTCGGCCAGCCAGGTACTCCACCAGGTCCTCCGGCGCACCGAGCCGGGCGACGACATCCTCGGCCACGACACCCTCGGCTGGATCTGGCGCGATGCTCTCCCCGGACTCATCGCCGAGTTTTCGGCCCGCGGCGTCGGCTTCGACACGATCTGTGAGAACTACGACCCGGCCCTCGGTCCGGAAGGTATGGCGGCTCACGACGGGTCGGTGGGGGGACCGCGATCGGTAGGGTCGCGAGTTGGCCCGGGGAGGGACCGCGGGTGGCGGGTCGCCGCGGGGGCGGAACGCTCCCGGGTCTCTCACCGATGATCGCGGGCTTTCCGAAGCGACCAAAAGGCCCATTCCCCGCGAGGTCGAATCAGCGATGATGCGGCCATGAACCGCGCATCGTTCTTCCGCATCGTCCTGGTTCTGGTAGCCATCAACGCCGCCATCGGCGTCTTCGCCCTGGTGGGAGGGGAGTTGGGCGAGACTGGCGAGAAGATCCTTTTCACCTCACTGCTCGCCACGATGGGTGCGGTGCTGGCCCTGGTCTGTGCCCCGGCGGCGAGCGCCGGCCGGGCGGGATGGTGGCCCAAGATCGGCATGGTTGGCGCCGGACTGGCTTCTACGCTCTTCATCATCGGGGTGTGGGTCGAACCGAGCGAAACGTTCTTCAAGATCCCCGGCACGATCCTCGTGATCGCGGTGATCTCGGCGTTGATCAGCCTGCTCGCGGCGTGGCCCGGAGCCGGCAAGCTGGTCTGGGTCCGGACCGCGGCGACAGCGCTTGCCGTGATCGCCGGCGGTCTCGTCATCACCTTCATCTGGGCCGAGAGTGACGTTCCCGAGGTCTACGGGAGGCTGTTCGGCATCGTGATGGTGTTGCTGGCGGCGGCGGCGATCGCCACCCCGGTGGTGCACCGCATGACCCTGCAAACCGTTCCGGAGCCGTACACCCACTGCCCGTTCTGCGGGACGACCGTGGGCGGGATCGTCGGTAAGCGCACGGCCTGCCAGTCGTGCGGCCGCAAGTACGAGGTCGAGTTGAGGTGAGCCTCAGAGCGGCGCCCGCTGGTGCCTGGAGCTTGGTGCCTGGTGCCTGGAACCTGGTGCCCGGTGCCTATGACGGGAACGCCCGCGCTGCCTCGCCGAAGAAGGCGAGGATCTGCGGGAAGAAGCCGACGATCACCACGACTGCTGCGGTGAGAGCGATCGCCAGCACCAAAGATGGAGCAGTCCTCAATGCCGCGGCCTGGTCTTGCGGTACGGAGATCGGGACGTCGTCCATGTAGACGCTCTTCACGATCCGGGCGTAGTAGTAGAGAGCGATCACCGCGTTGACCGCTGCGATCACTGCCAGCGCCACTGCCCACGGGCTCTCGAAGGTGCCGATGACGGCGCGGAACATCACGAACTTGGCGAACCAGCCGGCGAGCGGTGGGATTCCGGCGAGGGCGAAGAGGAACATGGACAGGAGGCCGGCGGTGGCCGGGGCGTAGCGATTCATCCCTGCCCAGTCGGCGATCTCCCCGGACTTGGCCTTGGCGGCCGCCGCGATCACGACGGCAAAGGCGCCGAGGTTCATAAACGCGTAGATCAGGAGATAGGTGATCGATCCGAAGAAGGCGTCCGCAAGTCCCACGCTGTCGTAGGACGCCGCCATGGCGAACGGAACCAGGATGAACCCGCCGTGCGCAATCGACGAGTAGCCGAGCAGGCGGACGACGTTGGTCTGCTTCAGTGCCACCAGGTTGCCGACGGTCATCGAGGCCACCGCCAGCACCCAGAGGATCGGCCCCCAGATCTCGGGCACCGCTGAGAACGCCAGGTAACAGAGCGTGAGAAGACCGACGAATCCCGCTGCCTTGGAACCCACCGAGAGATAGGCGGCGACGGGAGTGGGTGCCCCCTGATAGGTGTCGGGTGCCCAGAAGTGGAACGGAACCGCCGACACCTTGAAGGCGAAACCGACGAGGACGAACACGACCGCCATCACGAATGCCGGTTCGCTGCCGAGGCCGAGTACCGCGGTCTGTTCGGCGATCCCGGCGAACGTGATCTGACCCGTGAGCCCATAGACGAGGCTCATCCCGAAGAGCATCACCGCCGTCGCCAGCACACCGGTGAGGAAGAACTTCAACGACGCCTCGTTGCCGCGCAGGTCGCCCTTGCGCCAGCCAGCGAGCAGGAACGCCGGTGCTGACACCAGTTCGAGGCCGACGAACATCGTGATCAGATCGCGCGAGGACGCCATCACCACGGCACCCGTCACCGAGGCGAGGATGAGGAAGTAGAACTCGCCCTGGTAGTAGTCGTCGCTCTCCAGGTATCCCACCGAGAGCAACAGGGTGATCACGCCGCTCACCAGGAACAGACCCTTGAGCACAAGAGCGAAGTCGTCGACGACGTAGGAACCGCCGAACATCGCCCGCGCTCCGGTGTCGCTGCATCCTGTGATCGAGTCGCAGAACGCGATCGTCAGCAGCGGGAACACCGCAGCCACCATCCCGACGAGGGCGGTGACCCCCGCCAGGTACTTGAGCCGCTCGGGGAGCACCA
Organism: Actinomycetota bacterium; assembly: GCA_038059105.1. Lineage (GTDB taxonomy): Bacteria > Actinomycetota > Acidimicrobiia > Spongiisociales > UBA11373 > UBA11373. The sequence goes on from JBBTKD010000104.1 coordinate 6,469, forward strand.
GGTCGATCGCCAGCACGGCGAGCAGCGTGACCCCGAGGATCAGCTCCGGCGCAAGGGCGTGGTAATCGAACACTCAGCCTCCGAACGCCGACCGAATCAGATTGACCACCGCGCCATCGGTGGCACCGAAGATGATCTTCGGGAACACCCCGATGGCGAAGATTGCGATGACGAGCGGGATCCACGCTGCCAGTTCGAACTTGTCGGCGTCGTGCCACTCCTTGCCGGCCCACTCTGCGGGCGGCTCACCAAGGTTGACCTTCTGCAGCATCCACAGCAGATAGCCGGCGGTGAGCACGGTTCCGACCGCTCCGACCACCATCGCCGTCCGGAACACAGTGAGGCTGAGTCCGTCAAGCGGGTTGAACGATCCGAGCAGCGCCATGAACTCGCCCCAGAACCCGGCCAGTCCCGGCAGTCCGAGCGACGCCATCGCGGTAAAGGCGAGCAGCCCGCCCAGGACTGGCATGAGTTTCATGGTGCCGCCGAGACGCGACATCTCCCGGGTGTGATAGCGGTGTTGCATCGAACCGGCCAGGAAGAACAGAAGGCCGGTGATGAGACCGTGCGCCACCATGCCGATCACGGCGGCATTGATCCCGATGTCGGTGAGGGTGGCGATGCCCAGCATTACAAAGCCCATGTGTCCCACCGAGGAGAACGCGATCAGACGTTTCATGTCGGTCTGTGCCAGACACGCCAACGATCCGTAGATGATGGCGATGACCGCAAGGATGGCGATCGCCGGAGCCCAATCCTGCGCCTGCTCGGGCAGGATCGGCAGGCTGATCCGGATGAAGCCGTAGGCGCCGAGCTTCAAGAGAATCGCCGCCAGGAGCACCGAGCCCACGGTTGGTGCTGCGGTGTGGGCGTCAGGGAGCCAGGTGTGCAACGGCCACATCGGCACCTTCACCGCAAACCCGACGAACAGGGCAGCGAACACCCATCCCCCAAAGGCGCCGGCGAAGGCTCCCATCTGTCCGGCTTGGGCGAGCGCAACCATGTCGAAGGTGTGCGGATCGGACTTGAAGTAGAGCGCCAGGAAGCCCAGCAGCATGAACGCCGAGCCGAAGAGCGTGAACAGAAAGAACTTGATCGAGGCGTAGAGCCGGGTCTCCACCTCGCGCTTGAAGCCGGGAAGTCGGATCTTGGTGCGATCACCCCAGATGCCGATCATGAAGTACATCGGGAGCAACACCAGCTCGAAGAAGATGAAGAACAGCACCAGGTCGAGGGCGACGAAGGTGCCGTTCATTCCGGTGGCCAACACCAGCATCAGAACCAGGAACCCCTTGGGGTTGTGTGGCTCCGGCCAGTGATTCCACGAGTAGACGATGCACAGCAGCGTGATCAGCGTTGACAAGACCAGGAGGGGGAGGCTGATCCCATCGATGCCGATGTGGAAACGCGATCCGATCGCGGCGATCCACGATTGGTCGGTGCCGAACTGGAAACTCGCCGAGGAGTCGAGATCGAACGTGACGGCGGCGTACACCGCCGCGGCGAAGGACGCGAACGCAAAGAACAGGGCCGTGACCTTGGCGACGCGCTCCTGCTTGCGAGGCAGGAGCAGCACGAGCGTCGCTCCGACCAGAGGCAGGAACACGATGAGGCTCAGACCCCATCCATTTTCGAACCAGTCCATCTCCGAGTCCTCCTCCTAGGTCAAGATCAAGAAACCGACGACCAGCAGCACGGCGCCAGCAAACAGCGCAGCGGCGTACTCCTGAATCTTTCCGGAAGTCGTGTACCGCAACGCATCACCGGCTTCGCCGGTCGCCGAACCCACCGCATTGATGGCGAGATCGATGCCGCGCTGGTCCATCCCCTGATACACGATGCGCGACAGAAACACCGATACCGCCCCAAAAGCATTGACGACCGAGTCGATGACGTAGGTGTTCGTCCAGTTGGTGAACCGGGCGATCGGTCCCTTGATCGGACCGACCACGCCCTTCATGTACAGATCGTCGATGTAGTACTTGTTCGCCAGCACCGGGTAAAGCACCGGGATGCGGAACGTGTCGCGGGCTTGTTGCGTTGCGGCGTCCCGCTTCCACAACCGGGTGCCCGCGGCGATGCCGAGCAGTGCCACCGCCAGGCCGATGCCGGCCAACGCAAAGTTGATCGCTTCGGCGTGGTGGTCCCCCATCACCTGGGGGCGCGCCGCCAACCATTGGGTGAAACCGGTGAACACGCCGGGGATATTGGCGAAACCCGCGACGATCGAGAGCACGCCGAGGCCGATCAGCGGATAGGTCATCACGCGCGGCGACTCATGCGGGTGGCCATGGCCCTTGTACTCGCCGAAGAACGTGAGGTAGACGGCGCGGGCCATGTAGAACGCAGTGATGAAGGCACCGGCGATGGCAACGACCAGCACCACCATCGCCAGCGTCCCGCCGTCATGGCTCGAGTCGAACGAGAGCGAGGCGAGGATCTCATCCTTCGACCAGAACCCGGCCAGCGGGAAGATCCCGGCGAGGGCCAGCGAGCCGATGAGGAACGTTCGATAGGTCCAGGGCATGAACTTGCGCAATCCGCCCATGTCGCTCATGTTGTTGGAGTGCACCGCATGGATCACCGACCCGGCGGCCAAGAAGAGCAGGCCCTTGAAGAAGGCATGAGTGAAGAGGTGGAAGAGTCCGGCGGTGTACGCCCCCGCTCCCATCGCCACCGTCATGTATCCGAGCTGCGACAGCGTCGAGTAGGCCAGCACCTTCTTGATGTCGTCCTGGACAAGGGCGATCAGCCCGGTGAGGAACAGGGTGAGTGCACCGACCACGATCATGATCGCCTTGACGTCGATGGCGAACCCGTCGGTCTGATAGAGCGGGAACATCCTCCCAACCAGGTACACCCCGGCCGTCACCATCGTGGCGGCGTGCATCAACGACGACACCGGCGTCGGGCCCGCCATGGCGTCGGGAAGCCACACATGGAACGGGAACTGGGCGCTCTTGCCCATCGCTCCGATGAAGAGAGCGAGGCCGCCCCAGAACGCCACCTGCGCCAGGGCGGAGTCGCCATCCGCCACCGCATTCAGGATGTCGGTGAAGCGGAATGATCCGACGGTGACCCCGATGATGATCACCCCGACAAAGAGTCCGACATCGGCGATCTTGTTGACCAGGAACGCCTTGGTTGCCGCGGCGTTGTTGGCGTGATCCTCCCAGTAGTGACCGATGAGAAGGTATGAGGCAAGTCCGACCAGTTCCCAGCCGACGATGAGTTGGATGAGGTTCGGCGCCGACACCAGCACGAGCATCGCTCCGGCGAACATCGTGAACGCGGCGAAGAACCACGTGTAGCGGATGTCGCCCTTCATGTACCCCTTGGCGTACGTGAACACCGCCAGGCCGACGACACCGACGACGGCGTACATCATGATCGAGAGGCCGTCGACCACCCAGCCCCATTCGAGGGTGAATGAGCCGATGCGGGCGATCTCGATCGAACCCTCGTAGTTGATCCCCTCGTTCGCATTCATTGCGAAGAGAGCGACGCCGTATACCGCCACGAAGAGCATCGCTCCCTCGGCGAGTTCCCATCCCTTCATCGGGAGACGCTTGCCGAAGAAGACGATGGCAAACATCAGCACCAGCGGAACGACGGGAATGAGCCAGGCCCATTGGGCGAGCACGCCGCCGTCGGAGAGCTGGGCGACCTCGTGACCGGTCTGCTCCCCAAGCGCGAACAGGGTGGCGAGCATCACCATTTGAGGAGATCCAGTTCGTCGACGTTGGCGGATGCCCGGTTGCGGAAGATCAAGACGACGATCGCCAGGCCGATTCCCACTTCAGCGGCAGCGACGGTGATCACGAAGAGGGCAAATACCTGGCCGGCGAGGAATGCGTCCTGGATGTACTGCCCGAAGGCAACGAGGTTGATGTTCACTCCGGTGAGCATCAACTCGATGGACAGCAGCACCAGCACGGCGTTGCGACGAACCAAGACGCCGTAGATACCGATGGAGAACAGCAGGGCAGCCAGCACGAGGAACTGGTTGACGATCACGTCTGGGGATCCTTCCTCGCCAGCACGATGCCGCCGATGAGGGCAGCCAGCAGCACGAAGGAGACAACCTCGAACGGAATCACGAAGCGAGTGAACAGCACGTCACCGAGGTCGCCGCTGCGCGACACCCCATCCGGCATCGGGGTGTCCCCGAAAGCCATCGTCGTCACCGTCGCCATGGTGGCAAAGGTGCCGAGGGCGACGATGAGCGCCGGCCAACGCCGTTTGTGATCGAGGCGTACCGGGTCAGCCTTGGTCGGAGCCCGGGTGATCATGATCCCGAAGAGGAAGAGCACGATCACCGCGCCGATGTACACCAGCACGATCGTCCACGCGACGAACTCGGCTCCGAGCATCAGGAAGAGCGCCGCAGCTCCGGCGAGTGCCACCACGAGCATCAGCGCAGCGTGGATGACGTTGCGACTGGTGACCACCATCACCGAGGAGCCAAGCATGGCGAGCGCGATGACGAGAAAGACCACGTTGCGAGCGTCGGCGATCCAGTCGGTGAGTTCCATTACTTGCTCTCCAGAGCGGGCGGTGCCGGCACCCTGCTGAGCCAGGTGGTGAGGCGTTCTTTGTCGTGCAACAGGTTGGAGATCGACCCCTCCGAGTACTCGTAGTCCGGCGACCAGAACAGGGCGTCAAAGGGACATACCTCGACGCAGATCCCGCAGTACATGCAGAGGGCGTAGTCGATGTCGAACCGGTCGAGGGTGGCACGGCTCCGCTCGCGGCCGCCCGGCTTGGCGGACGGTTGCATCTCCTTGTGGCCTTCGATGTAGATGCACCAATCCGGGCACTCGCGGGCGCAGAGCATGCAGACGGTGCACGCCTCGACGTCGAGGGCGATGACACCGCGGGCCCGCGCCACCGGGATCTCCTTCTCCTTCGGATAGTTGATGGTGGCGGGACGAGTGAACAGTGTCTTGAGCGTCAGCCACATTCCCTTGGCGAGTCCGAGCCCCGGCAGCTTCACGGCCATCAGAGCACCACCTTTGCCACCGCAGTACCGACGATGTTGAGCAGCGCCAGCGGGATCAGCCAGCGCCAGGCGAGCGACTGCAACTGGTCTTCGCGCAGACGGGGGAAAGTCCAGCGAATCCAGATGATGATGAACACGAGCAGCGAGACCTTGGCCATGAGGATCAGTGGTCCGAGGTACTCCAGGGTGCTGAGCGACAAACCCGGCATATACCAGCCGCCGAGGAACAGGGTGGCCGCGATCGCCGACATCGAGAACATCCCGGCGTACTCGGCGAGGAAGAACATCGTGAACCTCAGCCCCGAATACTCGGTGAGGTACCCCATCACCAACTCGGATTCGGCGATTGGCATGTCAAACGGTGTACGGCTGAGTTCGGCGAGCATCGCGATGATGAAGATGGCGAAGCCGATCACCTGTCCCTGCATCAGGTACGGCAGGCGGACGGCGAAGTCACCGAGCATGAACACCGGCTCCGCCTGCGCGGCAACGATTCCGTTGAGCGACATCGTCCCTGCCTGGATGACCACTCCGACCACTGCAAGCACCAGCGGGAGTTCGTAGGCGATCAACTGGGCGCCGGCGCGCAGGCCACCCATCAGCGAGTACTTGTTCGCCGACGACCACCCGGCCATCAGCACCCCGATCGTCCCCACCGAACCCGCAGCCAGGGCGTAGAACACGCCGAGGTCGAGGTCGCGCACGATCAGCTTCGGGCTGAACGGCACGATCACAAAGACCGCAAGCGTCCCCATCAGCACGATCATCGGGGCGATCTTGAACACCGGAGCGTCGGCGTCCTCCGGCATCAGGTCTTCCTTCTGCATGAACTTGAGTCCGTCGGCGAGAGGTTGCGCCCACCCGAACCGTCCGCCGGCGAAGTAGGGACCGATCCGGCTCTGCATGTGCGCCGAGATCTTCAGCTCGGCGAAGATAAACACGAGGGAGACCGCGGGAACGACGGCGGCGATCACCGCAACCTTGAGGATCAGGAGCACCCAGAAGTTGTCGAGGAGTGCGGTCATCGGTCGACGTCTCCCAGCACGAAGTCAAGACTCCCGAGGATGGCGATGATGTCCGGGATCAGTTGGCCTACGAGCAGCCACGGCAGCACCGAGAGGTTCGAGAACGACGCCGAACGAATCTTCAAGCGGTAGGGACCGCGACCGCCCTCGGACACCACGTGGTAGCCCATCTCACCCTTGGGGTTCTCGGCCCGCACGTAGACCTCACCCCTCGGCACCTTGATGATCTTGGGCACCTTCGCCTGAAGGTCACCGCCGGGGATGCCGTCGATCGCCTGGCGCACGATGCGGGTCGCCTGCTTGATCTCCTCGAGGCGCACACGGTACCGATCGAGGCAGTCACCGTTTTGACCGGTGGGGATGTCAAAGTCGAACTGTGAGTAGGGCAGGTAGTTGTCGGTCTTGCGCAGATCGAACTTCACCCCCGAAGCACGAATGTTCGGACCGGATACCCCGAAGTCGAGGCCGCGATCCTTGGGGATGATCCCGATTCCGCGGGTGCGCTCCACAAAGATCTCGTTGCCCAAGACGAGATTCACCATGTCGTCGCAGACGTCGTCGACTTCGTCCATCGCCCGACGCGTGTCGGCGAGGAAGCCGGCAGGGAGATCCTGCATGACCTTCTTCGTGCTCGACCCTGCACCCGCCGCGGGCTTCACGCCGCCGATCCGGTTGAAGTTGGGATGGAAACGACCACCGGTCACACCCTCGATCAGATCGAGCACCCGCTCGCGTTCGCGCAGCGCGTGCATCAGTGGCGTGGCGGCGCCGAGCTCGAGCGGATACGAGGACAGGAACACGAGGTGCGAAGAGATCCGCGCCATCTCGGTGAGGATCAGGCGAATGTGCTGTGCCCGCGGCGGCGGCTCGATCCCCATCAGGCGCTCCACGGCGACCATGAACGGAATCTCGTTGGCGAAACCGGACACCCAGTCGATGCGATTGACCAGAGCGGTGATCTGCGGGTAGGTGCGAACCTCGGCGAGTTTCTCGTATCCGCGGTGCATGTAGCCGATCACCGGCTCCACCGACTTGATCACCTCACCGTCGACCTTGGCGATCAGGCGCAGCACACCGTGAGTCGAAGGGTGTTGCGGACCGAGGTTGAGCGTCATGTCGGGGGTCTCGAGTTCCACGGAGACCTGGACTTCGCTGGCGTGGACCGTGGCGAGGCGACGATCGGTCATGCCTCCACCTCGACATCGCTAGCCTCGGTATTGGTCTCACCGGGCATGCCCTCGACTTCGACGGTTCCCGGCCACGGCTTCACCTCGCGACTCAGCAGCGGGAACGTCTTGCGCAGCGGGAATCCCTCGAATCCATCGGGGAGGTAGAGGTGCTCGGTGTTGGGATGCCCTTCGAAGACGATGCCGAACATCTCGGCGGCCTCGCGCTCATGCCAGTTGGCTCCTCCGTACACGCCGACCAGCGTGGGAATGCGAGCCGCGTCCTTGGGGAGATCCGTCGACAGGATCACCGCGGTCCCGTCCTTGACGTCTCCGAGACGGGAGAGCACCTCGTAACGCTCCACCACCGGCGTCTCTGTGGGGTCGCCCACGGCGCGCTCGTTGGCCCAGTCGATCGCAGACAGCCACGAGAAGTACGGAAGGTGCGGCTTGAGGGTGCGATGCGCTTCGACCCACCCGTCGGAATTCACGAACACTTTGGCAGTGCCAAAGTCCGCAGTGAAGCGGGTGGCGCCCACCATCGCGGCGAAGTGCGCCGCGGCCTCAGACGGGCTCACGGTCACGCTCGTTCCACTTGGCCTTGATGTTCTCGGTCTGAATCTTCTTCTGCAACATCACGATCCCGTCCATGAGCGCCTCGGGTCGGGGCGGACATCCCGGGACGTAGACGTCGACGGGTATCACCTGATCGACACCCTTGGTCACGCTGTACGAATCCCAGTAGGGACCGCCGCAGTTCGAGCACGAACCCATTGAGATCACGTACTTGGGTTCCGGCATCTGGTCGTAGAGCCGGCGGATCGCTGGTGCCATCTTGTCGGTGACGGTTCCCGCCACGATCATCAGGTCGGCCTGACGGGGTGATGCGGGGAGCGGGATGATCCCGAACCGCATGAAGTCGTAGCGGGGGCCGGAGGCCGCCATCAACTCGATGGCGCAGCAGGCGAGTCCGAACTGGAACATCCACAGCGAGTACTTGCGGCTCCAGTTGAGCAGCCATGAGATCGGCTTGGGAGTCTCGAACCGATCTAGGACTCCCAACGGAGCACTCCCTTCCTCACCGCGTACACCAGGCCGGCGAGAAGGATGACGATGAAGATCACCACCTCCACGAGGGCAAACATGCCAAGGCTCTCGGCGCGCACCGCCCACGGAAAGATGAACACAGCCTCGACGTCGAAGATGAGGAAGAGCAACGCAAAGATGTAATAACGAACATGGGTCTGACTCCAGCCGTCACCGACCGGGTTGATGCCGCACTCGTAGGACTGGCTCTTGACCACCGACGGCTTCTTGGGACGGAGCAGCGAGCTGGCGCCGAGGGCGACGGCGACGAGAAGGATGCCCGCTCCGGCGAACACGGCGACCGTGATGTAATCCTGGAAGTAGTCGGTCACTGCACTTCCCCGGTTGGGTGGGACGAACGGACGAGAGTCTAAACGGCAGCACACCGGCGCTGAAAAGGCGCCAGCGACCGACCGGGAGTCCCGAGGGGTGACAACCGACGGCGGTAAGCCGAGCGCGAACAGCGAGACCGGTTGCCGCGAAGCAGCGTGTCAGGAGGACGCTCATGGCCCCTGCCCCCCACTGTTCGAGCACCCGACCGGGTCGGTCCCCAAGGGTGAGATCGTGAGGCTCCTCTGGAGGGGAGGCGCGGTCGGCGAGTGCCGCCCGCCCTCCCGATCCCAGAAGGATCAGCGGACGCTGCTGGTCAGGACCGCCAATGGGGGTTCCACCAGAAGTGGTGCCCCCACCACAGTCGCTACCACGGCCACGGCAACCACGACCACCTCGTGTGCGCCGAGCATGCCTGGATCGAGGCCTTCTCCCTGCCGGTGATGAATCCCGCGTTCCTCCAGGCATTGGTCAGCAACGCCACCTTGGAGACGAACGCGCCGTGGTTCCTTGCCGAGTCGGCGACCTGAGCGATCAGGTCGGCGAACGTCGCACCAGTGGGCAGGACCCGGTTCATGACGCCGGAATCACAGCCGCCGATGACCACCGTCGGGCTCATGTCGGAGAAGGGGAAGGAGTCGACGGCATCGAGCACACCATCGCCATCGTCATCGGAGTCACAGGCATCACCGAAACCATCACCATCAAAGTCCGCCTGACCAGCGTTCGACGTCAACGGACAGTTATCCGACCCATCGGCGACCCCATCACCGTCATCATCCGGATCACAGGCATCACCGAGACCATCACCATCAAAGTCCGCCTGACCAGCGTT
>JBBTKD010000104.1:16012-17213 GCA_038059105.1 Actinomycetota bacterium
CGAGACCATCACCATCAAAGTCCGCCTGACCAGCGTTGACCGCGAGCGGACAGTTGTCCAACCCATCGACGACCCCATCACCGTCGGCGTCACTTGCGCCGGGAGCGACCGGGCCCCACGAGGCCTCCGAGTCACGTCCCATGGAGTTGGTGATGTTGGCTTCCCCGGTACCGTTGACGTTGATCGTGAAGATCTCGTAGTTCGAGCCGCTTCGCTCGAAGGCGATCTTGCTCGAGTCGGGCGACCAGGTCGGCCGATCGTCGAAGGCCGAGCTGGTCGTAAGACGCGTCGCGCCCGATCCGTCGGCATTCATCACGTATAGCTCGCTGGAGGTGTTGCCGGTGTCGCGCCAGCTGGAGAAGGCGATCTTCGAGCCGTCTGGAGACCACGCCGGCGTCGAGTCGTGATAACCGTCGAGCGGCGTCAACCGGGTCTCGTCGCCGCCAGCGGCGTTCATCACGTATATCTCCAAGGTGCCGTCACGGTTGCTCATAAACGCGATCTTGGTCCCATCGGGCGACCAGAACGGGTGGTCTTCATACGTCGCGTTGTTGGTGAGTCGCGTCTGACCGGTGCCATCGGCATTCATCGTGTAGATCTCTGCGTTGCCGTCGCGGTCACTGGTGAACGCGATCTGGCTGCCGTCCGGGGACCATGCCGGCTCGCTGTCGTGGGCCGAGTTGTCGGTCAACCGGGTTTCGCCGCTGCCGTCGACGTCGATGAGATAGATCTCCTCCGCGCCGTGCCGCTGGGTCTGAAAGGCGATTCGGCTTCCATCGGGGGAGATCGCCGGATCGGCGTCACTCCACGAGTTGAATGTGCGACGCGTCTGGCCGGTGCCATCGGCATTCATCGTGTAGATCTCTGCGTTGCCGTCGCGGTAACTGGTGAAGGCGATGACGCCATCGCCCGAGGCCAGGGCGGTGCCCAGTCCAAGCAACCCCACCGCGGCAATCCCTACGAACATCACCTGAATGCGGCTGCGAGTACTCATGATGACCCCTCCCTGATGACTCAATCGCACTAACACAATCACACTACCGGCCGGTCGCTCTCCGCTGCAACTGGGACCACTCTCAGTGTTTTCCAGGCGGGTCACGCCCCTCCGGCTCGTACCCTGGGCAACTGGCAACTGGCAACTGGCTACTGGGAGCTGGCAACTGGCAACTGGGGGCGGATGTCTGATGACTGAAGACTCCCT
>JBBTKD010000105.1:0-240 GCA_038059105.1 Actinomycetota bacterium
TGATCTACGTCGGCAACCGCGACGGGTTCATGTATGCGATCGGTGAACTGGACGGTTGACGGCGCGGGTGGAGAGCGAACCCCCCGGGACGCGGCCGTGGGTCGCACCTCGTCTCACTTCCACAACAACGCTTCACCGCGAACACGCCACCCTCAGATCTCACAAGAGTGACGGCCCGGCATGGGGCAGGGGCCCCCATGCTCGGGAGGAGGGTTGGGGTTGGGGCCCCAACCCGGGGCT
>JBBTKD010000105.1:250-2572 GCA_038059105.1 Actinomycetota bacterium
CCCCCCCCCCCCCCGGGTCTGCAAGAATTGCTCCCACCCGTGCTCCACGACTACACCAACACCAACGCCGAATCGGTAACTGCTGCCGTCGCCGACGCCATCTCCCGAGGTGAGGAACTCGTCGCAGGAGTCGTCGGCGCCAAGGCACCCCGCACCTGGGACAACACCCTCGCCCCGCTCGATCGCATCGGCGCCGTCATGGTGCGCGCCTATGGAGTCGGACCGTTCATGGGGCGGGCGCATCCAGATCGTGGTGTCCGCGAGGCCGCCCAGGCCGGTGAGGAAACGCTCTCCAAGTGGCAGTCCGATCTGGTGTTCCGCCGCGATCTCTACGAGGCGATCGAGTCGTACGCCGCCACGAAGGAAGCGGCAACGCTCCCGCCAGAGCGTCAGCGGTTTCTCGAGTTCATCCGCCGCGACTTCCGCCGCGCGGGCCATGCTCTGACCGACGAGGCCCGGGACGAGGTTCAGCGGCATCGGACACGACTCGTGGAACTCGAGGTGGCGTTCAACAAGAACATCGACGAGTTCCAGGACGGTCTCGACCTCACCCGAGAGCAACTTGCCGGGGTGCCGGATGACGCCATCGCCCGGCTCTCCCCCGGCGCTGCGCCGGACACCTTCCGGGTCAGCCTCGACTACCCCGACTACTACCCATTCATGGATCAAGCGCATGACCGCGAGTTGCGCGAAACCCTGCAGTTCAAGTTCTTCAACAAGGCCGTGGACAGCAATCGGCCCCTTCTCGCCGAGGCGATCACCCTGCGCCAACGCATCGGTGCGCTCTTCGGGATGCCGTCATGGGCCCATTACGCGATGGAACTCAAGATGGCGAAAGAGCCCAAGGCCGTCGAGGAGCTCTACGCAGGAATCGTGCCCGGGCTCACCAAGAAGGCCGGCGAGGAACTAGCCGATCTCCGCACCGCCCTGGGCGGCGGCGAACTGCGAGCATGGGATCACCGCTACCTGCACACCAAGATTCGCAAGGACCGCTTTGGCGTAGACCCGTCGGAGGTCGCGGCGTACTTCCCGCTCGAGCAGGTGCTCGATGGGATGTTCGCCATCACCGGCGAGGTCCTCGGCCTGAAATACCGCAAGCACGACAAGGTGGCGGCTTGGCATGCCGATGTCGTCGCCTACGACATCCTCGATGCCGAGGATGACACCCACCTCGCCACCTTCTACATGGACCTCTTCCCGCGTGAAGGCAAGTTCGGCCACGCCGCCGCCTTCGACCTGGTTCCGGCACACGCCACACCCGCGGGTTACTCACTCCCGGTCACGGCGATCCTGTGCAACTTCACCAAACCCGCCGCAGACGGACCGTCGTTGCTGCGGCACGACGAGGTGACGACACTGTTCCACGAGTTCGGTCACGTACTCCACAACAGTCTCGGCCACACCGAACTCGTGCGGTTCAGTGGGTACAACACTGAGTGGGACTTCGTCGAGGCGCCATCACAGATCATGGAACACTGGTGCTGGAACGCTGACGTGCTACGTCGCTTCGCCAGGCATCACAAGACCGGCGCACCGATTCCCGACGAACTCGTCGAACAGTTGGTAGCGGCTCGCGACCTCCACATCGCACTCGCCATGCTGCGCCAGGTGTCCTTCGGAATGCTCGACATGACCTTTCACGGCGAAGGCGGCGAGAAAGATCTCGCAGCAATCACCAAGGAGACCACCGAAGTCGCCGGTTTCCCCCACCACGAGGGCACCTTCTATCCGGCCTCGTTCGGGCACCTCTTCGGATACGACGCCGGGTACTACGGCTACCTGTGGGCCAAGGTCTTCGGCGACGACATGTTCAGCCGGTTCGAAGCCGAAGGAGTGCTGAGTCCTACGGTCGGTGCCGACTACCGCTCGAAGGTGCTCGAACCAGGCGGCTCACGCGATCCGATGGATCTGTTGAAGGACTTCCTCGGTCGCGACCCCGACCAGCGCGCGTTCTTGCGGTTATTGGGTATTTCCCGCTAATTCTTTCAGACCCGGTCGGGGGCCCCAACCCCCGACCTCCTCCCGAGCATGGGGGCCCCTGCCCCATGCCGGGCCGTCACTCTTCAGCCATGCGAGGGTGGCGTGTTCGCGCGATGCGTGATCCTGGAGAGAAGCGGAATCGGGCGGGAGGCCGCGTCCCGGGGTGCCGGTTCTGAAGAAATGCTCGGGAGGACGCGGCCGCTGCGCGTTGCGCCACGCGGCACCAAGTAGGAATCCCCGAACGCCCACGACCACGCCTTACCCCGATCACGCCTCCCCTACATCCCACGCGAGTGACGGCCGGCATGGGGCAGGGGCCCCATGCTCGGAGGAGGGTTGGGG
>JBBTKD010000106.1:0-5352 GCA_038059105.1 Actinomycetota bacterium
ACGATGCCGGCGACCTGAGCTTTGCCGAGTCCGCAACCACGACCTCGCGTCAGGCCAACACCGACGGCTCGACGATGGCCACCACGTCGGCGGACGCTACAGAACTCGCGACGATGACGACCCTCGTCACCGACGCGGCGACAGCGGGCGAGGAGGACTCCGCAACCACGGCGGCCGCGGCGATGATCGAGCAGTCGGCCTACGGCTCCCCCAGCGTCGCCGACGATCTCGCGCTGCTGAAGAGTGACCCCTCTGCCCTCGGCGAGCTCGGCGCTCCCGTCGACGCCACGACGCCCTGTCTTGCAGAGGCGACGGCCGCCCTGGGCACCGAAGAACTGCTCTCCTTCTCCTACTCGGCTCCGGGTGATGACGCCACCAAATACCAGGTGTTCTATCTACGGCCCGTCGACGGCTCGAATCTGATGGTTGCGTTCGATCCCGCAGACTGCACGACACCGATTTCAGTACCCTGACTCGCCGACGGGCGACGGGCGACGGGCGACGGGCGACCGGCGACCGGCGACCGGCGACCGGCGACCGGCGACCGGCGACCGGCGACCTCGTAACCGGCAACCTCGTAACCGGTAACCTCGCCCTGATGGTCGATGAGATCCCCGAACCTGAGGACCATGAGGACTTACCGAGCCGGGTAGCCGATCTGCTTGAGGCGGTCGCCACCCGGGTTCGTGCCCTCACCGTCGACCGGATCGCCAGGGTTATCACATTCATCACCCTGGGCATGGTCGCTCTCACCCTGGTCGGCCTCGCCTTCATCTTCTTCCTCGTCGGGATCTTCCGGGTCCTCGACGAACTGCTCCGCAAGGCGTGCGACTGCGGATTCTCGATGGAACTCGCCTACGCCATCGTGGGCGGACTATTTCTCCTGCTCGGCGCGTTGATGTGGCGAAAGCGAATCAAGCGCGAGGCCGAGTGACCGAACATCTCATCATCATTGGATCCGGCCCGGCCGGGCTCACCGCCGCGGTCTACGCCGCTCGTGGCGGCCTCGAACCCCTCCTGATCGAGGGCGTTGGTGCGGGCGGACAGTTGATGCTCACCACCGACGTGGAGAACTACCCCGGCTTTCCTGATGGGATCATGGGTCCGGAGATGATGGAGCTGTTTCGCAAGCAGGCCGGACGCTTCGGCACCCGGTTCATCAGTTCCGACGTATCCCGGGTCGACTTCTCGCAGCGCCCGTTCCAGGTTTGGGTAGATGACGAGCGGTATGAGTCCAAGGCGATCATCGTGTCCACCGGAGCCTCGGCGCGCTGGCTCGACGTTCCGGGCGAGGACAAACTGCGCGGCCACGGCGTTAGTGCCTGCGCCACGTGTGATGGCTTCTTCTTCAAGCAAAAGGAGCTCGTCGTGGTCGGCGGCGGAGACTCGGCCATGGAAGAGTCCCTGTTCCTCACCAAATTCGCCAGCAAGGTCACCGTCATCCATCGTCGTGATGAGTTTCGTGCCTCGAAGATCATGGCCGACAGGGTGATGAACCATCCCAAGATCACCATCCGGTGGAACAGTGCCGTCACCGAGGTGATCGGTAGCACATCCGTGACCGGGGTACGGCTTGTCGACACCGTCACCGGGAAGACCGAGGAGTACCCCACCGAGGGTCTCTTCGTGGCAATCGGGCACACGCCCAACACCCAGTTGTTCGACGGCCAACTCGAACTCGACGCCAAGGGCTACTTGCGGACGTTCACCGGCACCGCCACGTCTGTTCCCGGGGTCTTCGGTGCCGGTGATGTCGTCGACTCCACCTATCGTCAGGCCGTCACCGCGGCCGGCATGGGATGCGAGGCAGCGATCGACGCCGAGCGCTGGCTCGAGTCGCAGGAATGAGCCGAGGGGCAACGCGGTTGTTGCCTGAGAGAACGGAGGACGGCCGCACCCGGCCGACTACAGATGTCTGAGAACACGATCACCGCAACCGATCAGACCTTTGAGGCTTTGATCGCTGGGGACACCCCGGTCCTTGTCGACTTCTGGGCCGAGTGGTGCGGACCTTGCCGCATGATTGGCCCCATCGTCGAAGAGATCGCCGTCCAGTACAAAGGAAAGCTCCGGGTCGCCAAACTCAACGTCGATGAGAACCCGCAAACCGCCGGCACCTACGACGTGATGAGCATCCCGACGCTGATCGTCTACAAGGGCGGCCAGGCGAAGAAGCGCATCGTCGGAGCCAGGCCCAAGCACGCGATGCTGCAGGAGCTGGCGGAATTTATTGGGTAGGAAGGTCGCCGGTCGCCGGTCTCCAGTCGCCGGTCGCGGGTCGCCGGTCGCCAGCCAGAAAAGACTGAAGGCTCGCTACGACATCTGACGCGAGCACGCCTCTTGTTTTCAAAACCCGGTCGGGGGCCCCAACCCCCGACCTCCTCCGAGCATGGGGCCCCTGCCCCATGCCGGCCGTTACTCGAGAACACACTGAAGCTGGCGTTATCAGGTCGCACCCTGTCCCGAGAGGCGGGCAACCCGCGCGATACGCCGCGCCGTGACTCTGGTTCAAGGTGAGGGTGGCGTGTCCGCGCAGCGACGCCTCTTGCGAGCGCGGGTCTTTTCCGGCTGGCGCCTGATGCCTGGTGCCTGGTGCCTGGCTCATGATGCCTGATACCTTTCCTAAATGGCTCTTTATCGGATCGGCGACGTCGGGGACCCGGTTCGGGACATCCAGGACCGACTCCACGAGTTGGGCTTCTCCACCGCTCCTGATGCCCGCGGCGATTTCGGTGAAGGGACCGCGGCTGCGGTCAGTGCATTCCAGGAATCGCATCGGCTCCCCGTCGACGGGTTCGTCGGACGGGAAACCTGGCGGACGATGGTGGACGCCGGGTACCGACTCGGCGACCGGCTTCTCTACAACCGCATGCCGATGCTCCATGGCGACGATGTCGCCGAGTTGCAGCGCCGGCTGAATGCCCTCGGGTTCGACACTGGATCGGTTGACGGCATCTTCGGCGCATCCACGTTGCGAGCCGTGCTCGACTACCAGCAGAACCGGGAGATGGCCGAGGATGGAGTCGTTGGCCCCGAGGTCGTGGAGGAGTTGGCGCTCGTCTCGCGGGAGACCGAGAAGATGGGTCGCCATCATGTCCGCGAACGAGTCTGGCTCTCGGCTCTCCCCCAGAGTCTCGCTGGACTCCGCGTGTTCCTCGACCCGTTCTGCCGCGACGACCATGAGGCGGCCGAGTCGTGGACGGCTGCCGGCGGTGCGGCGCTCACTTCTCGCGAGGCGGGAGCCCAGGCATTTCTCTCCCGGTCCGCCGACACCCAACCGGCGGAGCGACTGCGGGCCGAACACGCCAACGAGGTCGCAGCCGACTTGATCGTGGGGTTCTGCCATCCCCGGACCGATGTCGCCGGCGTCTTCTACTTCGCATCGGCGCAGACCCACAGCGAGGCCGGGTCTGCGATCGCAGCCGGTCTCGCTTCACGCCTCGGAGTCCGCGCTGCTGGCCGCTCAACACCACTGTTGCGAGCCACCCGGGCCCCAGCCGTGGTCATCTCCCTCCCCCGCCTCGACTCAGCACTCGGTCGCACCGTGGTGCGAGCGATCGATGCGTGGTTTGGAGAGAAGAGTCAGTCGGTCAACGGCGTCTAGGCGATTCAGCCTCCCCGAGCACCGGTGGATGCCATCTGCCATCTCTTCTCGGCGCCGTCAGGCGCCGAGAAGATTCCGGTATATCCGTTCGAGGTCGTCGAGGGAGCCGAAGCGGATCATCATCTTGCCGCCACCGCGCCGGGTGTACTCGATCTTGACCGGTGATCCGAGACGCTCGCCGAGGCGCTCCTCGAGGGCAAGGATCTGCGCCGAGCGATCCTTCCTGACCCGCGGGGTCTTAGCCGCTGTCTTGTCTCCGGCCTGACGGGCCCGCATCGCCTCTTCGACCTGGCGCACCGACCATCCCTCGGCGGCGGCCTTGTTGGCGATTCGCACTGCGTACGCGGTGTCGTCGGTTCCGAGCAGGGCCCGCGCCGCTCCGGCGCTGAGCTTGCCCGCTACGAGCAGTGCCTGGATGGCGCCGGGCAACCCCAGAAGACGAACGCTGTTGGTCACGGCCGACCGGCTCTTCCCCACCCGTGCCGCCACCTGGTCGTGGGTCAGCCCAAAATCTTCCATAAGGGTTCGATAAGCGCCGGCTTCCTCGAGCGGATCGAGGTCCTCGCGCTGCACGTTCTCGACGACCGCCTCGACGAGGCGCCCCTGATCGTCGCCCTCCCGGATGACCGCGGGGATCTCGACAAGACCGGCCATCCGGGCTGCCCGGAGACGGCGTTCGCCGGCGACGAGCACGTGGCGACCGTCGGCGCCAGCGGGACGCACCACGATCGGTTGCAGAACACCCACCTCCCGGATGGAGTTGGCCAGAGACTGCATGGTGTCGCTGGCGAAGCGGTCCCGGGGTTGGCGGGGGTTGGGGTCGACGGCATCGACCGGGATCAGGGCGAACCCTCCCGTCGGACGACCCGCCGCCAGGAGCGCATCGAGTCCCCTCCCCAGTCCGGCCTTACGAACGGCCATGTCTCCTCCTGAATTCGTCGGCCAGCGACCGGTATGCCTTGGCACCGATGCTCTTCGGATCGAAGGACTCGATCGGCTCCCCAAACGACGGCGCTTCCGCCAAGCGGACCACGCGCGGAATCACCGTTTCATAAGCGGTTTCTCCAAAATGCTCCCGTACTTGTGCGGTTACCTCGCCGGCCAGCGTTGTCCGCCGGTCGTACATGGTGATCACAGCACCCTCGATCTTGAGTTGAGGGTTAAGGTTGGTCTGGATGGCCTGGATGGAACGCAGCAACTGCGTCAGCCCTTCGAGGGCGTAGTACTCGGCCTGGATCGGGATCAGGATCTCGTCGGCGGCGGTGAGAGCATTGACCGTGATCAATCCGAGGCTCGGTGGGCAGTCGAGAAACACCGAATCGAACTTCTCCTCCATCAGTGCCACCGCGTTGGCGAGCAGCCGCTCCCGCGAGTACCGCGCCACCAACTCGATCTCGACCGCGGCGAGGTCGATCGAGGACGGAATCACGAAGAGCTCAGGAGTGCTGGTCGGCGTGATCACCTCGTCGAGGGGCAGATCACCCATGAACACGTCGTAGATCGAGTGTTCGACAGTGCGCCGATCGACGCCGAGACCGCTTGTGGCGTTCGCCTGGGGGTCGGTGTCGATCACGAGCACGCGCTCTCCCCTGGCGACCAGGGCGGCAGCGAGATTTACGGTCGTCGTCGACTTCCCGACGCCTCCCTTCTGGTTGGCGACGGCGACGACGACGCCGTGGGGAGACGTCACATCATTCACCGGCGCGCATGATAAGGAGCCAAGCCGGTCCGTCAAGGATTGTGGCCGG
>JBBTKD010000106.1:5452-8319 GCA_038059105.1 Actinomycetota bacterium
ACTCCGCCGCAATCACCACGCTTCTCCTGGGCTCTTCGCCTTCGCTGAAGGAGCGGATTCCGTCGATTTCGGCGACGGTGTCGTGGACGACCTTGCGGTCCGCGGCGTTCATCGCCTCGAGCATGACCTCTCCGCCCTCTGCCTTCACCTTTTCGGCGAGTCGGGCGGTGTAGATCCGCAGCGCCTCGCGGCGCCGCTCGGTGTAGCCGTTGATGTCGAGGCGAATCTTCGCTCCCGACATGGTCTTACGCTGGACGATGGTGCGGCACAGTTCGAGCACCCCCTGGAGGATGCTCCCTTTCGGGCCCACCAGCGCCTCGGTCTGCTCTCCAACCACATCCATGTAGATGGCGTCGTCGTCGATGCGGTCGCGGACCTCGCCTTCGAGGCCGAAGGCAGCAAGCAGGCCCACGAGAAAGCGCTTGAGGTCGGCCGACTGATCGGCAATTGGGATGTCTTCCCGATCGTCGTCGTCCCGCGGTGGGCGAGGAGCCCGTTCCCTGGGCTTCGGCCGTTCCGCGGGCCGGGCCGTGCCGCTTCCCGGGGCGGCAGAGCCTCCGCTGCTCGAGCGGGTGGCCGTGCGGGAACCTGAATTACGTGGTTGTGATTCGCGCCCACCGCTCCGCGGGGCGGGTTCGCGGCGCGTCCGGGACTCCGCGAGCTTGGCGTCGGCGCTTCGACTGCCCCCGCTGCGGGTGCGACGGGTGCGGCCGCCTCCCGGCTGCTCCTTGATCTTCACCCGAACGAGAGCATCCTGCCCACCCATGCCGAGGAAGCCCCGTTGCGGCTCCTGGATCACCTCGACGTCTGCCTCGTCGGCCGAGGACAGCCCCAATTCGGTCAGCGCCGCCTCAATTGCCTTCTCCACATTGGGTCCGCGGACCTCGACCCAGTCGTACGACTCCATCGCTAGTTCCTCCTCCGCTTCTTCCCCCGCTTCTTGGAGCCCTGTGGCCGGCGATTCGCCGACGGAGTGGCTGCCACCCCGGATGTACCGGGGTCAGCGGGTCGCGGTGCTGGTGACGAACTGCCCTTCGGTTTTTCCGGGGCAGCAACCCGCCGCTTCGTGTCCATTCCGAGGATCAGCGATTGCTGACCGATTCGGAACAACTGGCTGGCGGCGAAGTAGACCACCAACCCGGCGGGAAGATTGAACGAGATGAATCCAAAGAACAAAGGGAAGATCTTCATCACGGCTTGGCCGGGGGGTGGGGGCTGCCCCGGCGGCTGCTTGGCCATGGTCTGCTTCTGCTGCCAATAGGCAGTCAGGATCACGAGCGCGATCGTGATCATGTAAGGGATCGCGGTCGTAATTGACCCGTGGAAGGCGTCGGTGTCCCGCATGGACTCGCTCGGGGAGACTGCCAAGTTCATCCAAAGGAACACCAGGTCATGGCCGGCGCTGATGGCCTCTTCCAGGGCACTCCCCGAGGTCACGTACTTGAGAGGGTTGGAGGAGTTGGCCCCGAACGACCGCAACACGCTGAACAAGGCGAACCACACCGGCATTTGCAGCAAAAGCGGGAGACACCCTGCCGCCGGGTTGACCCCCCGTTCCTTGTAGAGGGCCATCATCGCCTGCTGCTGGGCGGGCTTGTCGGTCTTGAATTCCTTTTGAATCCTCTTGATTTCGGGCTGGATCTCCTGCATTGCCTTCATTGACCTGGTCTGCTTGAGCGTCAGCGGAAACAGCACCAGACCGATGGCGACGGTGAGCAGGATGATCGCCACCCCGAAGTTGGGGATCAGCTCGTAGAAGAACGTCAGGGTGGCCCCGAGGAGATCCTGGAGACCGTTCCAGAGCGAAGACATCAAACGACCTCCCTATCGGCGGGGGAGCGGTGCGGAACCGGGTCGAACCCGCCTCCGGACCAGGGATGACAGCGGCCCACCCGGCGAATGGCCAGCCAGGTTCCCCGCACGGCGCCCCACTCGTTGATCGCCTCAAAGGCGAACCGGGAACAGGTGGGAAGGTAACGACATCGGGCCCCGACGAGGGGGGAAAGCAAGGAGCGGTAAGCCAAAATCAGCCGCTGGAGCCACCAGCCGGGCTGCCACGGGCGGAGGGCGGAGCGAAGCCGCTCCGCGTCCCCCCGCTGCGGGTGCTGTGCCGTTTGGTTCATGCTCACTCCCCTGCCAAAGCCGTCCGCGCCCACGACACCACCGTCTCGAATGGGGCATCGACCACCGAACCGTCGGCGATCACGACATAGTCGCGGCCCTCTCCGAGCGGGACCCGCCGCAGCGCCTCCCGGAGGCGGCGTTTGGCTCGGTTGCGGCGCACGGCGGTACCCGTCGCACGACCCGCAACAAACGCGACCCGCGGAAGACCCGGCTCGCCGGCGGCTGCGAAGATCGTGAGGCCACCGACGCGACACCGCGTCCCGATCCGGCGCACCTTCCCGATGTCGGAGTTCCTCCGGAGTGACTTGTAGGGCCCCGCCCTACGCGGTGAGGCGGTTACGGCCCTTGTCACGACGGCTCTTGATCACAGCGCGACCGCTTCGCGTCCGCATGCGGAGGCGAAAACCGTGGCGCCGCTTGCGGCGTCGGACATTTGGTTGGAACGTGCGCTTCATGGAGGTTCCGCAGAAGAGAGGATGCGTCGGCGACGGAGGTTACGGAGGCTCACCTTGCTTGTCAAAGGTTGGGGAGCGCGTGATCGTTGCTGGCCGCGAAGAATCGCTGTGAATCGCGAAAGATAGAGCAAGGCCCGGAGTCACCCACAGACGATGTCCACAGTGTGGGGAACGCGAAATCGGTTTCTGAAAGTGCTTGTCTTTCTTGGGTTCCGCCACCGCGGCACCATCGTCACAACGGTGGACAACGCGCGTTTTCGCTGTCTTGCGGGGCGCGGAAACCGATTC